>CAYQQT010000804.1:0-1779 GCA_964419375.1 uncultured bacterium | reverse complement strand
GGTGCTGGCGGCCGCCCGCGCCCGCGTGGCGGATGGCGATGACGAGCCTCCCGGCGTGGAGGCGCTGGTGGCGCGCGTGGCCGCGGGCCTTCACCGCAGTGGCCCCTTCTCGCTGCGCCCCGTCATCAACGCGCAGGGCGTGGTGCTCCACACGAACCTCGGCCGCGCCCTCCTGAGCCCGCTCGCGCTCGAGCGCGTGGCCGCCGTGGGCGCCGCCTATTCGAACCTCGAGCTCGACCTCACCACCAAGGAGCGCGGCTCCCGCTACAGCCACGTGGAGGCGCTCCTCCATCGCCTCACGGGCGCCGAGGACGCGCTGGTCGTGAACAACAACGCCGCCGCCGTCCTCCTCGCCCTCGAGACGCTCGCCCACGGCAAGGAGGTGATCGTGTCGCGCGGCGAGCTCATCGAGATCGGCGGCGAGTTCCGAATCCCCGACATCATGCTGCGGAGCGGGGCGCGCCTGCGCGAGGTGGGTACCACGAACCGCACCCACCTTCGTGACTACGCGGACGCCATCGGTCCCGACACGGGCCTGATCCTCAAGGTGCACACCTCGAACTACCGCGTGGTCGGCTTCACGGCCGCCGTCTCGTCCCGCGAGCTCGCGGAGCTGGGGCGCGCCCGCGACATTGCCGTGATGGAGGATCTGGGCTCCGGCTCGCTGGTGGACCTGCGCGCCTACGGTTTTCCCTACGAGCCGACCGTGCCCGAGGTGGTGGCCTCCGGCGTCGATCTCGTGTCCTTCTCGGGCGACAAGCTGCTCGGCGGCCCCCAGGCCGGTATCGTCGTCGGCCGGGGCTCCATCGTGACCCGGCTCAAGAAGAACCCGTGGAACCGCGCCCTGCGCATCGACAAGTTCACCATCGCCGCGCTGGAGGCCACGCTCTACGCCTACGAAGCGGGCGACGCGATGCAGACCGTGCCCACGCTACGCCTGCTCACGGAGCCCCTCACCGCCGTGCGCGCGCGCGCGCGGCGCCTGCTGTCACGGCTGCCCCCGGACACGCGCGCGCGTCTGGCCCCCCGGCTGACCGACGCCACCTCACAGGTCGGCGGAGGCGCGCTGCCCACGGTGGAGCTGCCCACGTGCGGTCTCGAGGTAGGCGACGGCCCCGAAGAGGCGCGGCGGGTGGACGAGGCGCTCCGCGCCGGCGATCCCGCGGTGATCGGCCGCCTCGTGAACGACCGCCTCTTTCTCGACTGCCGCACGGTGCTGCCCGCCCAAGTGAACACGCTCGCCGCCGCGCTCGTCGCGGCCGCCCGATGAGCGAGGCGCGTCACGTCGTGGTCGGCACCGCCGGCCACATCGACCACGGCAAGACGTCGCTGGTGAAGGCGCTCACGGGGACCGACACCGACCGGCTCCCCGAGGAAAAGGCGCGCGGCATCACGATCGATCTCGGATTCGCGTTCCTCGAGGAGCAGGGTGTCACCATCGAGATCGTGGACGTCCCCGGCCACGAGCGCTTCGTCAAGAACATGCTGGCGGGCGTGGGCGGCATCGACCTCGCCATGCTCGTCATCGCCGCCGACGAAGGCGTGATGCCGCAGACGCGCGAGCATCTCGCCATCTGCTCGCTCCTGCACATCCGGGGCGGGCTCGTCGTGCTCACGAAGACGGACATGGCGGAGGCGGACTGGCTGGAGCTCGTGCGCGACGACGTGGCCGGCCTCGTGCGCTCCACCTTCCTCGACGGCGCCCCCATCGTGGCCGTGTCGTCGCGCACGGGGGACGGCATCCCCGAGCTGCGCCGCACGCTGGGCGCCCTCGCCGCC
>CAYQQT010000803.1:0-1783 GCA_964419375.1 uncultured bacterium | reverse complement strand
ATGTTGCCTATCCCCTAGCCCGAAACCGAGGGAGACGATGGCTTACGACCTGATCATCAAGAACGGCATGGTGGTGGACGGAACGGGCTTCGCGCGCTATCGCGCCGACATCGGCGTGAAGGACGGCACGATCGCCGAGATCGGCCGGCTGAACGGCGCGGCCGCCACGACCACGATCGACGCCGAGGGCCGCTTCGTCGCGCCGGGCGTCATCGACCTCCACACGCACTACGACGCGCAGCCGTTCTGGGACCGGCTCTGTACGTCGTCGATCTGGCACGGCGTGACCTCCGTGCTCATCGGCAACTGCGGGCTGACGCTCGCGCCGCTGCGCCCGGAGCATCGCGACACGATGCTCGCGACGTTCTGTTGCGTCGAGGACCTGCCGGTCCGCTCGCTCAGCGCCGTGCTCCCCTGGACCTGGGAGAGCTTCGGCCAGTTCCTGGACGCGATCGACATCGGCCTCGGCCTCAACATGATGCCGCTCGTCGGGCACAACCCCCTGCGCCTCTCGGCCATGGACAAGGCCGCGTGGGACCGCAACGCGACCCCCGACGAGATCGCGGACATGCAGCGGATGCTCCGGATCGCGATGGAGGAGGGCGCGTGGGGCTGGAGCACGACCAACTCGCCGACGCACGCCGGGCCCCAGGGCCAGCCGGTGCCGACGCGGCTGGCGAACGACGAGGAGCGCGTAGCGCTCGGCCGCACGCTCGGGGAATTCAACCGCGGCATCATCGAGATTCTGCCGCCCGGCGCCGGCCACCCCACGGACGCGGATCGGCAGCACCTGCTCGACGTCGCACGGACGAGCGGACGCCCGGTCTTCTTCCTCGGGTTCGATGCGAGCGCGCGGAGCTTCGTGGAGGCCTCCGCCCGCGAGGGCGCGCAGCTCTACAACCTCCTGCGCGCCATCCCGTTCAACCCGCGCTTCACGCTGAAGAAGACGACGTTCTTCGCCAACCTCGACGTCTGGGACGTCGTGATGGCGAAGCCGTTCGAGGAGAAGGTGGCGCTGCTGACCAACGCCGAGAAGCGCGCGGAGCTGCGCGAGGCCGCCCCGCAGCGGCAGCGCCGCCGGCCCGGTGTGCCCGGGCGGTACATCAAGTGGCAGTCGATCATCGTCAGCAAGACCGCGCTCGACAAGAACCGCGCGTTCGAGGGGCGCTCGGTCACCAGCCTCGCCGAGCAGATGGGCAAGCACGTGGCCGACTTCGTCCTCGATCTCGCGGTGGAGGAGAAGCTGGAGACCGAGTTCCTGCTGCAGTCGCGCTCCCCCGAGGAAGACGCCGAGATGGCCGAGTACGTGAAGACCGGCCACGCGCTGCCGTCGCAGACCGACGCGGGCGCGCACCTCAACACGAACTTCTGCACCGCGGGCGAGTCGACGTACGTGCTCGGCGAGTGGGTGCGCGAGCGCCAGCTGCTGACCCTGGAAGACGCGGTGCGCCGGTTCACGTTCCAGCCCGCGAGCATCATGGGCCTGCACGATCGCGGACTCGTGCGCCGGGGCATGGTGGCGGACCTGATGGTCTTCGATCTCGCCAAGCTCGGCGTGAAGGAGGACGAGATCACGCGCGACGGCCCGAACGGCTCGCCGCGGCGCGTGCAGGGCGCGACCGGCGTCGACCACGTCGTGGTCGGCGGCGAGGTCGTGCTGAATCACGGCCAGCACACTGGCGCGCTGCCGGGCCGGATCCTACGCGCGGGTCGCCACGGCGCGGGTCGCGCCTGAGCCGGAGCGGGTCAGCGCCCAGGCGCTGACCGTCTACCCTGTTGGCTG
>CAYQQT010000802.1:0-1788 GCA_964419375.1 uncultured bacterium | reverse complement strand
AGCCCTTGCCGAGGATGTTCGTCATCGCGGACTTGATGCCCTCCTCGACGACCATCTTCTTGAGCTCGTGCTCCTTCCACTTCTTCTTCGTCCAGTAGAGGTCCATCTCCTTTTCCATCGTCATCTTCTGTTTGAGGAACGCGAGGGACTCGCCCATCGACTTGGTGTCCTTGCCCGCGCTGCCGCCGGGGCCCTTGTCCTCCTTGCCGCCGCCGGGCGACGAGCCGCCGGACCCGGCGCCGCCGGGTATCGCCTCCTTGGCCGCGTTGTCGAGGCTGCCGGCCGCGGAGGCGCCGCGGGCGACCGGCGCCCTCGCCCTCGTGGACGCGGAGCTGCGCCGGCTCAAGGCCGAGGAGCAGCGCCTGCGCGACACCATCGCCACCTACCAGCGCCGCGTGGACGAGATGCCGCAGCGGGAGGCGGAGTTCCAGCAGCTGGCGCGTGACTACGAGACGACGCGGGACCTGTACACCTCCCTCCTCTCCCGGTACGAGGAGGCGACGATGGGCGAGACGATGGAGCACAAGAACAAGGGCGAGGTCTTCCGCGTGGTGGACCCGGCCGTCCCCGCCGACAGCCCGGCGGCGCCCAAGCGCCTGCTCCTCATCCTCGTGTCCGGCATGCTCGCGCTCGGGCTCGCGGGCGCCGTCGTCGTCGCCGCCGAGCAGCTCGACACCTCCTTCCACTCCGTGGAAAGCCTGCGTGGCTTCACCTCCGTGCCGCTGGCGGTGGCGGTGCCGCGCATCCTCACCGAGGCCGATCACATCCAGCACCGCCGGCGGGCGGGCTTCGCGGCCGCGGGCGCGCTCGTCGGCCTCCTGCTCATCGTGGGCGCCGGGTATTACTACGCCAGCGGCAACCTCGACCTGGTGGCGCTGCTCGCGCGGCGGGCGGCCTAGTGGCGATGTACCTCAGCTTCTACGGCCTCGACGCGCACCCCTTCAACACGACGCCGGACCCGCGCTTTCTATTCCTGACGCCGAGCCACCGCGAGGCGCTCGCGCAGCTCATGTACGGCGTGCAGGAGAACAAGGGCTTCATCGTCCTCACGGGGGAAGTGGGCACGGGCAAGACCACCCTGCTGCAGACGCTGCTCAAGCGCCTGGACGCCAACACCGCCGTCGCCTACATCTACAACTCGACGCTGCCCTTCGAGGAGATGCTGGAGTACATGCTCGCCGACTTCGGCATCGCCAAGCCGGGCGAGTCGCGCGCGCAGCGCCTCTTCGCGCTCAATAACTTCCTCATCGAGCGCAGGCGCGCGGGGCAGAACACGGTCCTGCTCATCGACGAGGCGCAGAACCTCGACGTGCCCACGCTGGAGCAGGTGCGGCTGCTCTCCAACTTCGAGAGCCCCACCGAGAAGCTGCTGCAGATCCTGCTCGTGGGGCAGCCTGAGCTGAAGGTGAAGCTCGATCTTCCCGAGCTGCGCCAGCTCAAGCAGCGCATCAGCCTGCGCTGCCGCATCGCCCCCCTCACGGCGACGGAGACGCGCGACTACATCCGCACGCGCCTGCGCATCGCGGGCGCGCGCCACGCCCAGATCTTCACGGAGGCGGCGGTGCAGCGCATCACGGAGTACGCGGGCGGCATCCCGCGCGTGATCAACATCCTGTGCGATCACTGCCTGCTCGTGGGCTACGCCGACCAGGTGCGCGAGATCGATCGCGACATCGTCGAGCGCGGCATCCAGTACCTCGAGGACGGCGCGCTGCCCAAGCGCCGGCGCGGCAGCTTCTTCCAGGAGCGGCGCCGCCGCCTCTGGCCGTGGGCGGCGGGCGCGGCGGC
>CAYQQT010000801.1:0-1794 GCA_964419375.1 uncultured bacterium | reverse complement strand
CCCCCCAAGCCCCCCAACGCTCGGCAGCGCCCCGGCGAAGCCGTGGCGCTCCTCGATTCCCAAGCGCTCGGTAGTACCCCGGCGAAGCCGTGCCGCTCCTCGATATTCCGAGAGGCTGCTAGCTTTCTGATTTCCCCCGGCGAAGGGCGCGGCCCGGGCGCGCGCCCGAATGGGTGCCGTCGCGTGCGACCGCGACGCCGTTGACGTAGACGGCGCGGATGCCGGTGGGCGTCTGGCGCGGCGATTCGTAGGTTGCCACGTCGTCGATGCGCGCGGGATCGAAGACGACGAGGTCGGCGAAGGCACCCGAGCGCACCACGCCGCGGTCCGCGAGCTGGAACTTCCGGGCGGGCATTCCCGTCATGCGGTGGATAGCGGTGGCGAGGTCCAGCACCTTCTCGTCGCGCACGTAGTGACCGAGCACGCGGGGGAAGCAGCCATAGAGGCGTGGGTGCGGCTTGCCTCCGGTGGGCACGCCGTCGGAGCCGATCATGGTCGTCGGATGCGCCATCACCGTCTTCACGTCGGCCTCGTCCATGGTGAAGATCACGACGAAGCACGCCTCGCCCTCGCCTTCGACGATGCGCTGCGCGGCCGCCGCGCTGTCGATGCTCCACGACGACGCGAGGGCGGCGACGGTCTTGCCCTCCCACTCGGGATGCCTGGGCGCGGACGCCACGAGCACGTCGTCGCCGCCGAGCTCACCGAGCCCACCCGGACTGTCGGAGCGGAAGGCGCCGTTCTGCACGACGGCGAAGAGCGAGGTGCTGCCCGCGACGTAGGGATACTGGTCGGCGGTGACGTCCACGCCGCGCGCCCGCGCCTCCTCGATCAGCCGCAGCGAGTCGCGCACGCGGCCCCAGTTGTTCCGCCCGCTTGCCTTGTGGTGCGAGATCTGCACGGGGACGCCGGCCTCCTCACCGATGCGGATGGCCTCGCGCACCGCATCGAGCAGTCCCTCCGCCTCGTTACGCATGTGTGAGGCGTAGAGGCCGCCCGCCGCCCCGCCCAGCTCGCGCGCGAGGGCGACGATCTCGTCCGTCTTCGCATACCGTCCGGGCTCGTAGATGAGGCCGGTGGACAGACCGACGGCGCCGGCGGCCACGCCTTCGCGCACCCACGCCTTCATCCGATCGAGCTCGGCCGTGGTGGGCGCGCGCTGCTCGAGCGCCATGGCGCCGTGGCGCAGCGAGCCGTGGCCCATGAGCACGGCCACGTTGCAGCTCGGGCGCGCCTCGCTGACGCGCTCGAGATATTCGCCGAAGCCTTCCCAGGGCTTCGGGTCGGCGTCTGGGTGCAGGCGGCGGAAGCGGCGCAGGCCCGCCTCGAACGGCACCACGCCCGAGCCGCAGTTGCCCACCACGTCGCTGGTGACGCCCTGCAGGACCTTGAAGCCCATCTCGGGCTCCAGCAGCACGGCGAAGTCATCATGAGTGTGGACGTCGATGAAGCCCGGCGTCACGGCGAGGCCGCCAGCGTCCAGCTCCTGGGCGCCGCGGCCCGCCACGGCGCCCACGGCGACGATGCGGTCACCCCGCACGCCGACGTCGGCGCGGGTACCCGGCGCGCCGGTGCCGTCGTACACGGTGCCGCCGCGGATGACGAGGTCGAATCCCTCTTCTGCGGTCATGGCCGCCATCGTGGTGGCGCGCGCGGAGGAAGTCAACGTGGGGGGCATCGAGGCGCGTCCCGGGTTCCCCGGGACGCGGCCGAGCGTTGGGGGGGCTTGGGGGGCCCTTCTAGGCCCCCATCTAAACTACCCCTCGGGCGTGGTCACCCGCGAACGGCGCACCC
>CAYQQT010000800.1:0-1798 GCA_964419375.1 uncultured bacterium | reverse complement strand
GGCATCAACCGCAACACGCTGCGCAAGAAGCTCACGGAGCACGGGATCGACCCCGAAGGGCTGGAGTAGCGCCGGGTGCTGCGGGCGTGGGTCATGCGGGCCTTCTCGCGTGCCGTCCTCGCCGTCTTCTATCGCCGCGTCGAGATCATCGGCGCCGAGCACGTGCCGCGCAGCGGCCCGCTCATCGTGGCCGCCAACCACCAGAACGGCCTCGTCGATCCCATGCTGCTGCTGGCGGCCGTGCGGCGGCCGCTCGTCCCGCTCGCCAAAGCCTCGCTCTTCCGCCATCCGGTGGTGGCGCCGTTCCTGTGGGTGGCGGGCGCCATCCCGGTGCACCGCCGCGAGGACGCGGTGGAGAGCGCCGGGGTGATCGCCGGGGTGATCGCCAAGCCGAGCGCCGCCCAGCGCAACGCCGATCTCTTCGAGCGCTCGATCGCCGCCCTGCGTTCGGGGCGCTCGATCGTGATCTTCCCCGAGGGCCGCAGCCAGCCCGAGCCCGTGCTGCTGCCCCTGCGCACGGGCACCGCGCGGCTGCTCCTCGCCGCGGAGACGGCGGCGGGCGGCCCCGTGGGCGTCACGCTGCTGCCCGTGGGGCTGATCTTCCACGAGCCCGGCGTGTTTCGCGGCGGCCGCGCCGTGGTGTGGATCGGCCCGCCGGTGCCGACGGCGGATTGCGTGGCCGCCTATCCCACCGAGCCCGAAGCCGCCGTGCGCCGCCTCACCGACCGGCTCGCGGTGGCGCTGCGCGAGCGGATGGTGGAGGCGGATGATCGCGTGACGCTGCGCCTCGCGCGCGTGGTGGAAGCCGCCTGGCACGAGGAGGCGCCCGGCGAGGAAGCCGAAGCGGTGCGCGCCGAGTTCACCCAGCGCCTGCTCCGCGCCTATCGCTACCTGCGCACGCTGGACGCCGCGCGCGTGGAGCGATTCCGCCGGGAAGTGGAGCGCTACGCCAAGGACCGCGAGCTGGCCGGCTTGAGCGAGCGCCACCTGTCGCGGCCGTACACGGCGGCCACCGTCTGGCGCTACGCGGCGCGCGAAGGGTTCTCGCTGCTCGTGGGCTTTCCGTTCGCGATCGTGGGCGGGCTCATCCACGCCGTCCCCTACAAGGCCACCGTCCTCGCCGTGCGCGCGGCGGGACCGGACGCCGACGAGCAGGCGACCTATGGTATCGCCGCCGCCATGATCCTCTATCCGCTCGCGTGGGCCCCCGGGGCGTGGATCGTGCGTCACTTCCTGGGGCCCGTGGGGCTGGCGGTCTTCCTGGCCGCGCTACTGCCGAGCGCCTTCTTCGCGCTCACGTGGCGCGAGCGGCTGCAGCGGGTCGGGCGCGAGGCACACGCGCTCGTGCGGCTGCTGGGTCACGGCAATCTCGCGCGGCGCTTCGTGCGCCGGCGCCGCGCGCTGCTCGACGAGATGGAGGCGCTCGCGCGCCTCGTGCCCGAGGACGTTATGACGGCCGGTAGATCTCCCCGCCCGTCTTCCTGAACTCCTCCGCCTTCTCGCGCAGCCCCTGCGCGATGGCGATCGTCTCCGCCGCCACGCCTTCCCTGGCCGCGTACTCGCGCACGTCCTGCGTGATCTTCATCGAGCAGAACTTCGGCCCGCACATGGAGCCACGTCGAGTGGGGACGCCGTCGTCCGGGCGTGCCTACGCTGCATGCAGATCTCGACCACCAGCGGGTTCAGTCTCCTCCAGTCTCCGGACGTCGGGGGGATGTCCTACTACTACCCGGCCATCCAGAGCACCTGGCCGCCGCGGGTTCTGGCACATTCCAGACCCCGGCTCTCATCAAAGCGG
>CAYQQT010000799.1:0-1808 GCA_964419375.1 uncultured bacterium | reverse complement strand
GGGGAACGCAGGCGGGAGGCGCCGCGCGCGCAGGCGCGGCGGTGTTCAGCGGTCCGGTGCGGCCTCGGAATCGACGTCGGTGAGAAGCACCCAGTCGTCGATGCCGTCACCTTGGGGCTTGGAGTTGGCCGGCGTGCTGACGGTGCGACTGCGGCTCGGCGAGAACCACTCCCACACGCCCGCCTGTGCTCCCGTGTCCTGGGCCTCACCCATCTCGGGTCCGACCGCCCCGGACTCGGCGCGCTCGGTCTTGCGCGCGCGCTTTGCTTCCTGCTTGGCTTTCTGCACATCGGCTTTGCGCCGACGCTCGAACCCGTAAAACCCTCGCCGGGCCATTACGCGCGTACCTCAGGAAGAAGGGCAATCCTCATCGTCTGCGCCATCATAGCCAAATCCAACTGCGGGCGGTAGGCGTGAAAAAAAAGGAGGCGGGACGGCTCACGCCGCGCCCGCCTCGTCGAACGGCACGCCGCAGGGCGACTACCAGCGTCCGCCGCCGCCGCCGCCGCCGCTGCGTCCACCGCCGCCACCACTGCTGCTGCGGCGAGGACCGCCGAACCCTCCACGGCCGCCGCCGCCACCGCCGCCCGAGCCAGGCTCTTTGGCCTTCTCGACTTGCAGACGGCGGCCGTCGACTTCCTGGCCGTTGAACTTGCTGATGGCCTGATCAGCCTCTTCGGGTGTCGCCATCTCGACGAACCCGAAACCCCGCGAGCGGCCCGTGTCCCTGTCGGTGACCACGACCGCGGATTCGACCTGTCCGCACTCGGCGAAGACTTCGCGCAGACGATCGTTCGAGGTGGAAAATGCGAGACCGCCGACGAATAGCTTCTGCGCCATGGTGGCGCCTCCTTGACCCTCTTCCGCAAGAGCTCCAGCACGTCACAGAACGCGGAAGCCCTGCGGTGACGCGGTCTGATGGATGATGTGGGCCCACGATGAACCGATCGACCAGACGAGGTCGAGTGTACATGACGCTTCTGGACGACGCTACCGAACGGTCGTTCGCGCGATTTCGATCGGCGCGGAACTCACCGCACGTGCGATTGGCGTTGGCGCACGATGTCGCAGGCTCGATGTAGGACCGACAATCGCGACCCGCTGGCACCTGGATTGCTCCAATAACCGCAGAAAGGAGACTGCAATGAAAACGGTTGCCGGCATCTTCCTGTCGGGTGACGACGCGCAGCGCGCCGTCACCAGCCTTGAGTCGATCGGAGTCGCGCGCGGTGACATCACGGTGCTGGCGCCGGGGGCGTCGCAGCGGCAGGTGGACGCCGTGCCCACGGACGAGGGCGAGCAACCGGGGATGGGCAAGGCGCTCGGCGCCGTCGTCGGCGGCGCGGTGGGCGCCGCCAGCGGCGTGCCCATCGGCGCCGCCCTCGTGAGTCTCATGGTGCCGGGCATCGGTCCCGTCATCGCCTCCGGCATTCTCGGCGCCGCCCTCCTCGGCGCCGGTGGCGCCGCCATCGGCGGCGCGCTCGAGGATAACCTGAGCGACGGGCTGCCCAAGGACGAGATCTTCGTCTACGAGGACGCGCTGCGCCACGGACGCACGGTGCTCATCGCCCTCGTGCACGACGACGGCCTGGCGGACGAGGTCCGCGTGGCGTTGCTCGCGGCCGGCGCCGGCAGCGTCGATGCCGCGCGCGAGCAGTGGTGGGTCGGTCTCAGCGACGTGGACAAGGCGGGCTATGCCCCCGACGAGGAGGAGACCTATCGCCGCGGCTTCGAAGCCGCCCTGCACCGCGACGCGCGCGGCCGCTCGTTCGACGCCGCGCGCGACGCGCTCGCCCGGCGCTACCCCG
>CAYQQT010000798.1:0-1812 GCA_964419375.1 uncultured bacterium | reverse complement strand
CGCCACCGATTCCAGCACGAGCGTGGGGCGACCGCCCGAATCGCCGAAGTAGCCGCGCACGTGGACCGTCGTGGGCTGGCCGCCTGAGGCGAACGTCAGCACACCGGACAGCCCCGGTAGCCTGCGGCCCAGCACCGGCCACGGCCCGATATTGACGGCCGACGTCGACGTGTCGCCCTGCTGCGTCACCACCAGACGCGCGGGCTGGCCGCTCCATGTGCCGCTCCACGTGCCGGCCAGATCCGGCACCGGCCCCGCGGGCGGCGCCAGAGAGGTGGGTGAAACTGCGAGCGGCTCGGCGCAGCCGGCGACGGCTGCCAGGAGGATGAGGACCCGCATCCATCGCATCAGCTTGTTCATGTTTCCATGATACGACCGGCCCGTCCGAGGCGCTCCGCTATGCGACAATCCGAGCCGTGACGAAGCCCCGTCGAATCCTCTACGAGGCGCCGCGCCCGGCGGCGGCGCCGGGCGAGACGGTCGTCACGAGCACGTGCGGCCACAACTGCGGCGGGCGCTGTGTCGTCAACGCGCACGTGCGCGACGGGCACATCGTGAAGATCAGCACGGATCCCCGCAAGTGGACGCCGGAGGCGGCGCCGCTGCACGCGTGCGTGCGCGGGTTCGGCCAGCTCGAGCGCGTGAACCATCCGGACCGGCTGCGCCATCCGCTGCGGCGCACGGGGCCGCGCGGCGCCGGCGAGTTCGAGCGGATCGGCTGGGACGAAGCGCTCGACGAGGTCGCGTGGCACATGCGGCGCGTGCGCGACACGTACGGCCCCGCGGCCATCCTCGATTGCTCGCGCACAGGCAGCCTCTCGATGCTCCACAATCGCTTCACCGTCCAGCGCCTGCTCAACATGTTCGGCGGCTGCACGGAGCTCTGGTCGAACATCTCGGCGGAGGCGGAAGTCTTCGCGGTGCGCCAGACGTTCGGCGCCAGGGCCGAGTACAAGAGCGCGGGCCGCGAGCCCACCGACTACGTGAACTCGCGGCTCATCCTGATGTGGGGCTGGAGCCCCGGCGACGGCACCTTCGGCACGGGCACCCTCGAGTATCTCAAGCGGGCGAAGCAGAACGGCGTCCGCATCGTCTGCGTCGATCCACGCCGCAGCCGCACGAGCCACGACCTTGCGGACGAGCACGTCTTCATCCGGCCTTCGACCGACGCCGCCGCGCTCATCGCCATGGCGTACGTGATCGCGAGCGAAGGGCTGCACGACCAGGCGTTCCTCGATCGCCACGTGCTCGGCTTCGACGAGGGCGCGGTGCCGGCGGGCCAGTCCTATCGCTCGTACCTGTTCGGCCACGTGGACGGGGTGACGAAGACGCCGGAGTGGGCGGCGGCGATCACCGGGATCCCCGCCGCCACCATCCGGCGACTGGCGATCGAGTACGCGACGAGCAAGCCCGCCGCCCTGCACTGCGGCTACGCGCCCGGCCGCACCAGCCACGGCGAGCAGTTCCACCGCGCGGCGTACGCCCTGGCCGCCATCACCGGCAACATCGGCATCCCCGGGGGCAACACCGGCGTCAGCAACGGCGCCACCGGCCGCTGCGGGATCACGAGCCTGCCCGCGGGCACGAACCCCACGGGCGCGCGGGTGGCCTCCTCGCTGCTCGCCGATCTGCTCGCGCGCGGCAAGGCCGGAGGCTATCCCGCCGACATCAAGCTGATCTACTCCGCCGCGGGCGACCTCTTCAATCAGCTCCCGAACCTCCGCAAGACGATCGCCGCCGCCGAGCGCCTCGAGTTCATGGTGGCCCACGACCACTTCATCACGCCCACGGCGCGCTACGCCGACATCGTGC
>CAYQQT010000797.1:0-1819 GCA_964419375.1 uncultured bacterium | reverse complement strand
GCCGGGCCCGTCGGCAGCCACCCCGACGACAGGACCCGTCGCCCCGCGCGCTCGCCGCTCATGAATAATCCGCGCTAGTGAAGGGGCGCAATGCCGCCCATCCGCATCACGAGATCGAGGAAATCGTTGCGGCCGATGTTCTGCCGGTACCACTCCGTGCCGGGGGCGATCTGCTTGCCCGTGTCGTCGAATGCCGTCTGATCCTTCGGCAAACCGTCCTCGCCCACGCTCATCACGAGGCGGCGACGCCCCATGGGATCGAAGAAGACCATCGGGGCCGCCAGCTTGCCGTCCCTGAACATGCCCTCCGCGAGCGTCTTGCCGTTGGTATAGAGCGCGCGGAAGCGGCCGTTGAGCACGCCCGCCTGGAACTCCGCTTCACCGCTCTTCGGCCCTTCCTGGTAATAGCCGACCCACGTGCCGTTCGGCCCGCCGTCGCGGTACGCGCCCTCGAGCCTGCCGTGGGCCGACCACATCCGGAACGGGCCGTGCTTCGTCCCCTCGCCGCCGGCCCGCGCGCACCAGTCCTCGTTGGTCCACGTCGAGCGCGAGCTTCTCGCCACCGACCCCGTCGGACACTGCAGATCGGCCGCCGCCGCGCTCGCCGCGCCCCCCACGACGAGGGCGAGCGCGATGACGTATCGTGCGAGGCCGCCCTCAGCCTTCATACGTCTCCCGCTTCGCGATCCCGCGCTGGAAGGCCAGGTACGACTCGCGCGTCATGGGCGGCTTCGCCTTCGCCAGCACGTCGCGCGCGCCCGCGGCGCCGTTGGCGAGCAGGTCGACGGCCATGGCGGCGAGCGCCTTGGCGTTCGTCAGGTACGCGAGCGCGTTGTCCACGATCCGGTAGTCGGCGGCGTGGCCGGTGCCGTGCGCGCCGCCGATATAGGGATGCAGCACGGGCATCACCATGCTGAGGTCGCCCATGTCGGTGGAGCCCGTGCGGTGGCCGATCTGCCGGTAGTGCTCCTCGCCCACGAGGGCGGTGGCCGTCTCCCTGAAGAGCCGAGCCATGTTCTGATCGCACGTCATCGGCATGTAGCCGGGGAGCGTCTCAATCTCGACCTTGGCGCCGAGTGCGAGCGCCCCCGCGCGAAAGACGCGGTCGACCTTCTTCTGCGCGTCGAGGATCGCCTCCACGGTTCTCCCGCGCACGTAGGTCTCCAGGCGCACGTCACCGGGGATGACATTCACCTGCGAGCCGCCGTGCGTGATGATCGGATGCACACGAATGGTGTCCTCGTCGCGGAACGTCTCGCGGATGGCGTTGAGCGCGGTGAGCCCCACCTGCGCGGCGTAGAGCGCGTTGATGCCCATGTGAGGGGCGCCGCCTGCATGCGCGGCCTTGCCGACATAGCGGATGGTCTTCACGATGCAGCCGTTGTTAGAGGCGGGAACGCCCGCCTTGCCGTCCTCGGTGCGCGAGGTGGTGTGGATCATCATGGAGAGATCGACGTCATCGAAGTGGCCCAGGCGCAGCAGTTCCGGCTTGCCGCCGAGGAACTCGAGCTTGCCCGCCCGCGCCTGGTTCACGCGCCATTCGATGTCGCCGTACTCCTCGGCGGGCACCGCGAAGAACACCACGCGCCCGCTCATGTGATCGAGCGCCTGGGCATCGAGCAATCCCATCGCGGCTCCCATGACCGCCGCCACCTGCGCGTTGTGACCGCACGCGTGCGCAGCACCCGTGGCGGGGTCGCCCTCGGGATGGCCGGCCACCACGAGCGCGTCCAGCTCGCCGAGGAGCGCGAAGGTCGGCCCGGCGCCGGCGCGGCCGACGGCGTCGGCGCGCACCCCCGTCATGGCCAGCCCCGCCCGC
>CAYQQT010000796.1:0-1821 GCA_964419375.1 uncultured bacterium | reverse complement strand
CCGCGCGCGGAAAGCGGGGCGAGGCGCAGCGGGCGGCGGCGGCCGCCGCGGAGGTGATCGTCGGCACGCGAGGCGCGCTCAGGATGTTCGGGCGCGCGTCGCTCGGGCTCGCCGGCTTCGTGTCCCCGGACCAGCTGCTGCGGCTGCCGGACTTTCGCGCGGGCGAACGGATGTTCGGGCTGATGTGGGCGGCCGCCGAGCGCGTCGGCGGCGACGGCATGATGGTGATCCAGTCACAGAACCCGGAGCACTACGCCTTCGACGCTGTTGCGCGCCAGGACCTCGACGCCTTCTACGAGCCCGAGCTCAGGTTCCGCGCCGAGCTCGGCTACCCACCCTTTCGGCGCCTCGCCGCCGTCACCATCACCGCCACGGCGCCTGCCGAGGCCGCCCGCCTCGCGGACGAGGTCTACGCGGCCGCGCGCGCCTCCACGCGGCTCACCGTATACCCGCCGGTGGCGGACAAGCGGCCGCGCGTGCGGCGGATGGTGATCAAGGGCGCGCAGGATCTGCCCGCCGCCATCGAGGAGGCGCTGGCCGCTTTCCGGGTCGCCCGGCCGAAATCCCGCGGTAATATGGACGTGGAGGTGGATCCGGTCGAATGGCGGTTTTGAAGGTTCGTAAATACGGCGATCCGGTCCTGCGCAGGCGCGCAAAGCCCGTGGAGGCGGTGACGCCCCAGATCCGGGCGTTCATCGCGGACATGGTCGACACCATGTACGACGAGGTCGGCATCGGTCTCGCCGCGCCCCAGGTCGGCATCTCGCTGCGTCTCATGGTCGTCGGCCACGACGACAGTCGGGAGGCGCGCGCACTCATCAACCCGGTCATCACCGAGCAGGGTGGGAGCGTCACCGCCGAGGAAGGGTGTCTCTCGATTCCCGGCGTGTTCGCGCCCGTCACGCGCGCGGAGTGGGTAAAGCTGGAGGCGCAGGACACCGACGGCAAGCCGGTGTCGATCACGGCGCGGGGACTGCGCGCGCGCGTATTCCAGCACGAGATGGACCACCTCGACGGCGTGCTCTTCATCGACCGCCTCGATGCCGTGACGCGCGACCGCATCAAGCGCAAGATCAAGAAGGAGGGGTTCGCCGAAGAGGCCGCCTCGCATCACGCGTTCGCGCTGTAGCTCCCTGAAGCTCCTCTTTTACGGCACGCCGGATTTCGCGCTCCCTGCCTTCGACGCGCTCCGCCGCCGTCACGAGATCGTGGCCGTCGTCACCCAGCCCGACCGTCCCGCGCACCGCGGGCAGAAGCTGACTCCGCCCCCCGTCAAGCGCGCCGCGCTCGCCGCCGGCCTCACCGTGCTGCAGCCGCCGCACGTGCGTGATCCCGAGTGGCCGGAGCGCCTGCGTGCCTTCGGAGCCGACGTGGCCGTGGTCGTCGCCTTCGGCCAGATCCTGCCCCAGGCCGTCCTCGATGCGCCCGCGCGCGGGTCCATCAACATTCACGCCTCGCTGCTGCCGAAGTACCGCGGGGCCGCCCCTATCCAGTGGGCGATCATCCGCGGCGAGCGCGTGACCGGCATCACCACCTTCCAGATGAACGCGGGCATGGACACCGGCGACGTGCTGCTGACCAGGTCCACGCCCATCGGCGACGACGAGACGGCGGGCGACCTCTTCGCGCGGCTGTCGATCCTCGGCGCCGACGTCATCGTCGAGACGCTCGACCGCCTCCCCACGCTGATCCCGGTGCCGCAACGCCACGGGGAGGCTACGCTCGCCCCGCGCCTGAAGAAGTCGGACGGCGCGCTCGACTGGACGCGCCCCGCGCGCGACCTCGTCCGCCTCGTGCGCGGCTGCAACTCATGGCCGGGCG
>CAYQQT010000795.1:0-1821 GCA_964419375.1 uncultured bacterium | reverse complement strand
CCAGCTGAAGGGCATCCATGGTGAGCGTCCGGTGCAGCCCGCGCAGGCGCTCCCCCACGCCGTCGTGGTCGTCGACGATGGTGACCTCGAGCGTGGCCGTCGCCACCGTCTGTCCCGTCACCGCCGCCGTCGCCGCCACCGTCCACCGCGGACGTTCGGCCTCACGATCGGGATCACGCCGGCGGCACGTCACGGTGAGCTGGTCACCCGGCCGCACGAGAGCGCGGAATCCGGCGCGGCTCACGCGGTCGAGGCGGGCCACACGGGCGAAGTCATGCGTGACCGCGACCAGCAACTGCGTGGCCTGCTCGAAGGTCTCGACGAGCAGCGCCCCGGGCAGGATGGGCAAGCCCGGGAAGTGGTCGTCGAAGACGTCTTCGGTGGCGCTGACGTTCTTCACGATTTCGATGCCGGCCCCAGGGTCGAGACGCAGGATGCGATCGACGAAGACGAAACGCAGACCCAGGCGCCCTTCAGGCTCCGGTGGCGAGGCGTGAGGCACGCGCCAGCTGGCCACCGATGTACGCCGTGAGCGCTCCCACGGTGAAGCGGTTCAGGACCTCCGGCATCACGGCGGGCGAATGCAGGTTCTCGAGGAGATGAGCGGCCAGGCGCTTGGGATCGAGCGTGGAGAGATCCAGGCCCATGCCGTCGAGCTCCTGCAGGAGGCGCTCGGCGAGCGCCAGCGCGAGCGCCTCCTCGTCACCGGCGTTGCGCGCCAGGCCGTGGCGCGTGTGCAGGTACTCCAGCACGGCGCGGATGGTGGACGGCGCCACCGTGCGCAGCTCGTCGGCGGTGACGGCCATCCCGGTGCGCTCGGCGAGCAGCCGGTCGAGCACGCGCAGGTCGCGCCACTCGAGCACGCGATCCTGAAGCAGGCGGGCGGCGATGTCGACGCCGAAGGTGTGCTGGCACTTGAAGCTGATGTCGAGGAAGTCGATCGACTCCGCGCCGAGATCACGCACGAGGGAGGCGTCGTCGGTGACGGTGGCTTCCTCGACGCCGAGTGACTCCACGAGGATCTTGCCGAGCGCCACCCGGATTTCGCCTGGCGTCCAAATCTTCGTCGTATCTGGCTGCATGGTCTCTCCCTGGTCCTCCCCTAGCCTATTCCACCATCGACGGCGATCACTTGTCCCGTCAGGTAGCTCGCCTCCTCGGAGGCGAGATACACCGCCAGCGACGCCACTTCCGCCGGCTGTCCGACGCGCCGCATCGGAATCAGCTCACGGATGCGCGCGCTCGAAGCCCCCACGAAGGGACGGCTCATGTCGGTCTCGATGAGGCCGGGGGCGATGGCGTTGACGGTCACGCCCCGCGGCGCCAGCTCGGTGGCGAGGGCGTGCGTGAGGGCGTTCACGCCGCCCTTCGAGGCCGCGTAGTTGACCTGCCCGCGCCCGCCCCGCCTGCCGAGCGCGGAGCTGATGTTGATGATCCGGCCCCACCGCGCCGCCAGCATGTGCCGCGCCCCCAGCCGGCACGTGTGGTAGAGCGAATCGAGATTGGTGCGCAGCACGGTGGACCATTCCTCCGGCGTCATCTCGATGAGCAAGCCCTCGCGGATGATCCCGGCATTGTTCACGAGGATGTCGAGCCGTCCCGAGCGCTCGATCAGCGCCGTCATGAGCCGGCCCACCGCCTCGCCGTCGCCCACGTCGGCCTGGCAGACGAAGCCGTGTCCTCCCAGGCCCTCGATCGCCTGCAGCGTCTCCTTCGCGTGCTCGTGCTGGATCCGGTAGTTCACCCACACGGTCGCTCCCGCCCCCGCGAGCGCGACCGCGATGGCGCGGCCGATCCCGCGCGAGGCGCCCGTGACGAGGG
>CAYQQT010000794.1:0-1821 GCA_964419375.1 uncultured bacterium | reverse complement strand
GGCGGGGGTGGGGGGCCTATGCGGCCCCCCCACGTCACCTCACGAGGGAGCCGAAGCGGCTCACCAGCTCGTTCTCGCTGAGATTGCCGGCCTTCGCGAGCGCGGCGAGCGTCTCGGGGTCCTCGAAGTCTTCCTGCTTGAGGCGGATCATGTAGGCCCACAGCGTCTGGTACATCTCCGACTCCATGTCCACGTACCGGATGCGGATCTTGCCGCTCTTGGGATCGAGCATGAGCCCGAAGGGAATCGGTACCAGCCGCCCCGCCTGGATGGTGACCATGGCGTTGCTGCCGCCCTCGAGCAGAAAGCGCGTCGCCCAGTAGCCGAGGCTGCGGCTGTACTGCATGTCGTGGGCGCCCGGCGGCGCGCAGCGCAGCTCGTAGCCGAGGTCCTTGGCCGAGATGGTGACGTCGACGCCGCGTGCCTTCAGGCTCGCCGTCACGCGCTCCTTGAGCAGGCGCCCGAGGTCGAGCTCCGCCAGCCGCACGTTGCCGTAGGCGTCGCGCTCGACGCCGCCGAAGCTGGCGAGGTCGATCTTCTCGGCGAGGCCTTCGGACAGCAGGGCCACGCCGTGCTCGCGGCCGTGGGAGCGGCGCTTGATGATGGCGCCCTCGAGGATGTCGGCGAGCCGGTCCACGCTCACGCGCTCGTCGCCGAACTCCTCGGCAATGACGGTGAGGGTGGCCGCCGCAGAGCCGCCGATACCGAGGGCGAGATGGCCGGCGTGCCGGCCCATCACGGTGACGAAGAACCAGCGCTCGGTGGCGGCGGCATCCTGCATCAGGTTGCGGACGAGCTCCTTGCCGAGATTGCAGGCGGTGGTGAAGCCGAAGGTCACCACGTCGCCCGGCAGGGGGAGGTCGTTGTCGATGGTCTTGGGCACGTGGGCGACGGTGAGGCCGGGCACGGCCTTGGCGACGTGCGAGGCCGAGAAGCACGTGTCGTCGCCGCCGATGGTGATGAGGTGGTTGACGCCCAGCGATTGCAGCGCGCTCGCCACGTTGCGGATGCCCTCGGGGCTGCGCGTGGGGTTGGTGCGCGAGGTGCGGATGATGGAGCCGCCGTCGAAGTGGATGCGCGAGGTGTCGTTGATGGCGAGCTCGGTGACGTGCTCCGTATCGCCCTGCACGAGCCACTTGAAGCCGTCGAGGATGCCGAGCACCCGCAGGCGGTGGTTGCGGGCTTCGATGGTGGCGGCGGCGATGACGGCGTTGATCCCGGGTGCGGGACCACCGCCGACCAGGATGGCGAGCGTTTTCAATGGTGGCTCCTCATAATACCTCTCTCATGCTACTGGAGCGGTCAAGATTGCGACGGCCGAACGCTGTGCTATCGTGCCCGCGGCATGGCCGGCGACGCGCTCTTCTTCCGGGATCTCGCCTACGTCTTCGTCGCCGCCGTGCTCGGCGCCACCGCCGCGTGGGCGACTCGACAGCCCCTCATTCTCGGCTACGTCGTGGGCGGCATCCTGATCGGCCCCTTCACCCCCGGCCCCTCCGTCGCCGATCTGCATACCTTCGAAGTCTTCGCCGAGATCGGCGTGATCCTCCTCATGTTCTCGATCGGGGTCGAGTTCTCGCTGCGCGATCTGCTCCGCGTCAAGTGGGTGGCCGTCGCCGGCGCTCCCATCGGTGTCCTGCTCTCGATCGCGCTCGGCATGGCGGCCGCCGGCGCCATGGGCTGGCCGCTGCTCGAGGGGGCGATGATCGGCATCGTGGTGTCGATCGGCAGCACGATGGTCCTCGCCCGGCTGCTCATGGATTCCGGCCAGCTCCGCTCGCGGCACGGCCGCATCCTGATCGGCACCGCCCTCGTCGAGGA
>CAYQQT010000793.1:0-1824 GCA_964419375.1 uncultured bacterium | reverse complement strand
CCGAGGGTCGTGCGTTCGCTGACGGTGGGCGGTCTTCTGCTCGTGCGGACCTTTTTCTACGTCACCCTCTGCGCCGTCGTCATCCACGTCGTGACGATGAGCGTGTTGGGGCTCTCCGAGCATGGGGGCCTGTTGGAGTACTACAAGTCCGAGCAATACCGGGATTTCGTGCTGGGCGGCCGATTCCTGGTGGCGCTCGCGATCCTCACGCTGGTGAGCTTCCTCATCAACTTCGTCCGGCAGCTCAACCGGATGCTCGGTCCGGGCACGCTGGTGAACCTCCTGCTGGGCCGGTATCATCGGCCCGTCGCCGAGGATCGCATCTTCATGTTCCTCGATCTGAACGACTCCACCGTGACCGCTGCGACGTTGGGGCCCTTACTCTTCAACGACTTCAAGCTGTGGTGACCTGGACGATCGAGAGAGGACTCCACCAGGGCAACTGTCTCCGCTGTGTGTTTCTGAGCGAGCGCAGCCACGAGCAGAAAGATCGGTATCTCGCGCGGTACGGGGTCGTCCCCGAGCTCAAGGCCGGCCTCCACGGCGGACCCGTCGTCACCGCGTAGATCGGCGACATCAAGAAGGACATCGTCCACAGCGGCGATACCGTCAACACGGCAGCCCGGGTCGAGGCGCGGTGTCGCCCGCTGGAGCGTCGCGTGCTGGTGTCAGCGGACCTGTTGCGCCGGTGCCAGGTGCCCGAGGAGCTCGAGATCGAGGACATGGGCGAGCAGGAGTTGCGCGGCAAGGTGGAGGCGCTCCGTCTCTACAGTGTCCGCTCGAGGAGGACGCGTTCATGAAGACCATCGACATTCACGCGCATCTCGTGCCGCGGGGCCTGTGGCAGGCCGTCGACGCGAAACGGGAGTGGTACGGGTTTCGTCACGAGCCCGGCGAGGGCCTCGGGAGCATGATGGGGAACGGCAAGCGCACGACGTTCAACTCACCGAAGGTGCGCTTCACGCCGGAAGAGCGGCTGAAAGACATGGACGCGCAGGGCGTGGACGTGCAGGTCGTCTCCATCCACACGCCGTTCTTCGGCTATCACCTCGACGCCACGCAGGGGCGCGCGCTCGCGCGCGAGGTCAACGACGAGATCGCGGGGATGACGAAGCAGTGGCCCACGCGCTTCGCGGGACTCGCCACCCTGCCCGTCCACGACGTCAAGGGCGCCATCGAGGAGCTCGAGCGCGCGGTCACCGTGCTCGGCCTGAAAGGTGCCGAGCTCGACACGGGCGTGAGCTGGGACGAGCCGAAGTTCCTGCCGCTGTTCAAGGCGGCGGAGGCCATGGGCGCCGTCCTCTTCTTCCATCCGCAGCCGCAGCACAACTTCATGACCGAGCGCACGACCAAGTACGGGCTCTTCAACAGTCTCGGCGTCATCATGGACGATGCCATCGCCGTCGCCCTCCTCATTCACGGCGGCGTCCTGGACGCCTGTCCAGACTTGAAGATTTGTATCGCGCACGGCGGCGGCCCCGCCTGCTACGCGATGGGCCGCATGGATCGCGCCTGGCACGGCACGCCTGCGGAGCGTCGCACCATTCCGCAGCCGCCCAGCAGTTACCAGCGCCGTCTCTACTACGACACCGTCGTGGGCAGCGAGAAGGCGCTCCGCTTCCTGCTCGACGAGGTGGGGGCTGACCGCGTGGTGCTCGGGAGCGACTGGCCCTTCGTGCCGTGGCATCCCTCGCCCGTCACGTGGTTGCAAGGACTGAAGACGATCAGCCAGGACGAGAAAGACAAGATCCTCTGGCGCAACCTCGAGACGCTGCTGAACCTCCCGGGCGTGTAGGAGCCTGTCGGAATATCGAGGAGCGCCAC
>CAYQQT010000792.1:0-1840 GCA_964419375.1 uncultured bacterium | reverse complement strand
GTTTCAGCCTCAGCCGGCAACGGCGGCGGCCGCGGTGAGGTTGACGGAGACCAGCTTCGAGAGGCCCGGCTCCTCCATCGTGACGCCATACAGAACGTCGGCGGCTTCCATCGTCTTGCGATTGTGGGTGATCACCAGGAACTGCGTCTGGCTCGTGAGCTCGCGCAGCACGCGCAGAAAACGGTAAATGTTGGCGTCGTCGAGCGGCGCGTCCACCTCGTCGAGCACGCAGAAGGGGCTCGGCCGGAAGTAGAAGATGGCGAACATGAGCGCGAGGCCGGTGAGGGCTCGCTCGCCGCCCGACATCAGCGAGACCGCCTGCAATCGCTTGCCGCGCGGCTGCGCCATCAGCTCCACGCCCGTGTCGAGGGGGTCGCCACCCTCCTCGGCTTCCACGAGCCGCAGCTCGGCGCGCCCGCCTTCGAAGAGCCGCTCGAAGATCTTCTGGAAGTGGATGTTGATCTCCTGGAAGGCGACCGTGAAGCGCTCCTGGGCGGTCTTCGTCATCCCGCGCAGCGCCTTCTCGAGGTCCTTGATGGAGCCCACGAGGTCGTCGTGCTGCGTGCGCAGGAAGGTCAGGCGCTCGTCCAGCTCACGGTACTCCTCGTCGGCGACCAGGTTCACGGCCCCGAGGCCACCCAGCTTGTCCTCGAGCTCGGCGAGCCGCTCGCGCACGGGACCGAGGTCGCGTCCGGCGTCGTGGCGGGCGAGCAGGTCCGCCGCTTCCACGCCGTAGGTGCGCCACGATTCCTGCGCCAGCTCTTCGCGGCGCACGCGGCCCTCGGTGGCTCGCAGCTCGATGTCGTGCATGGCGCCCACGAGCCGATGGAGCTGGCTCTCCAGCGAGCGCGCGTCCTGCTCGATGGCGCGCAGCTCGGAGGCGAGCGCTTCGTGCGCCTCACCCGCCCCGCGCGCCTCCTCTTCCAGCCGGTCACGCTCGATCGCGACCTCGCGGCCGGCCGCATCGGTGCGCTCGCGCTCCTCGCCGAGCCACGTGCGCCGCTCGGCGAGCTGCGTCTGCCGCTGGCGCCCCTGCGCGATACGGTCGACGAAATCCGCTTCCATCTCGTCCAGCCGGATCAGCTCGCGGGCGAGCGCCTCCGAGCGCTCCGCGACGGAGGCCAGCTCCACGCGGCAGGCGGTGAGGTCCGCCACGAGGGCGGTCTCGCGCATCTGGGCGGTTTCGATGCCGGTGCGGATGCCGGCCATCACCGACTCCTGGCGGGCCTCGGCCTCGCGCGCGGCGGTGATGTGCTGCTCGAGACGCGCGAGCGTTTCCGCCGTCTCCTCCGCTTCCGTCGCCACCTGCCGGGACTCGGCCCCGATCGTCTCGAGATGACGGTGAACGCGCTCGTGCTCGCGCACGGATTGCTCGAGATCCTTCTCGCTCGACAGCCGCTCCGCCTGCCGCGCCTGCACCGACTGCTCGAGCCCGCCCACGCGCGCCTTGAGCGTGGCGGTCTCCGCCGCCAGCCGCGCCGCGGTGGACTGCGCCTCCTCGACGGCGGCGGTGAGACGGTGCACGTCGTCTTCGAGCTCGCGCAGCTGCCGCTTGCGCGTCAGCAGCGAGTGATCGGTCGCGGCGGCGGACTCGTCGCCCCCTCCGCGCAGGCGGCCCGCGGGCGACAGCACCTCGCCCCTGGGCGTAACGTACGTGGCCGCCACGCCGTTGTGCCGCCACAGCGCTTCCGCGTGATCGAGATGCTCCACCACCGCCACCTGCCCGAGCAGGTAGTGCAGCAGAGCGGGCGTGGTGGCGGTCACGCTGCGCGCCGCCCACCGCACGCCGTTGTCCTCCGGCGGCACGCCCGCCGGCGCCGGCAGGTGCTCGAGGGGCAGG
>CAYQQT010000791.1:0-1847 GCA_964419375.1 uncultured bacterium | reverse complement strand
AGGGGCGCCCCTCGTGCACGACGCCCCGCCCGCGCTCGGCCGGCAGGGACGCTGGCCGGCGGTGGCAGGCACGAACATCTGCGCGCGCGCCGTCATCGAGGAGGGCGACGTCGAGGCCGGCCTCGCCGAGGCCGACGTCGTCATCGAGCGCACGTACACCTTCCCCCGGGTGTTTCACTACACGCTGGAGCCGCACGGCGCCGTCGCCAGCGTCACCGACGACGACATCACCGTGTGGACGAACACGGGCCACCCGTACCAGCTTCGCCAGGAGCTCGCGGACACCTTCGGGCGGTTACTCAATCACATCCGCGTCATCGTGCCGTACGTGGGCGGCTCCTTCGGCGCCAAGTCGTTTCCGAAGCTCGAGCCCCTGGCGGCGGCGCTGTCGGGCAAGGTGGGCCGCCCCGTGAAGGTGCTGAACGGCGTGGAGGGCTCGATGCGCACGAACCGGCGCCACGGGGCCACCTGCCACGTCACGCTCGGGCTCAAGCGGGACGGCACGCTCACGGCCAAGCGCTGCCTCGTCCTCCTCGACAGCGGAGCGTATGCCGACAGCGGGCCGCTGGTAGCGGACAAGGCCACCGTGCGCATCCTCGGCCCGTACCGCGTGCCCCACTACCGCATCGAGGCGCAGGCGATCTACACGAACACCACGCCCGCCGGCAGCTATCGCTCCATCGGGGGCCCGCAGAGCGTGTGGGCCTCGGAGTCGATCATGGACGAGGCGGCGGAGGCGCTCGGCATGGATCCGATCGAGCTGCGGCTGCACAACATCGTCGGACGCGGCGAGCGGATCCGTCCCGAGCTGCGGCCGATGGACGCCGACCTCGGCGACGACCTCAAGCGCCTCGCCAAGACGATGGAGCTCACCGAGGGCGGACGGCGACCGTTCGGTCTCGTGGGCCGCGGCGTGGCGGTGGCGATCGCCAACCCCGGGGAGCTGCCGATCTCGACGTCGATCGTGCGCATGCACTACGACGGCAGCGTCAGCGTCCTCTGCTCGACGGTGGAGGTCGGCCAGGGACTGCACACCGTGCTCGCCCAGATCGCCGCCGAAGAGCTCGGCATCGAGCACACCCGAATCACGGTGATCTCGCCCGACACGCGCTTCGGGCCGTACGACTGGTCCACGGGCTCCTCGCGCGGCACCGCCATCATGGGCAGCGCCGTGCAGCGCGCGTGCCGCGACATCAAGGAGCAGCTCCGTGGCCTCGCGGCGGACAACGCGGGCGTCGCCGTGGACGACGTGACCGCCGGCGACGGCGTCGTGCAGGTGGCCGGTCAATCGCTCGACTACGCTCACGTGATTCGCCAGTGGTGGGGCCGGCCGGCGGGCGAGGTCATCGGCCGCGGCTACGTGCGTAACCTGGGGCCGGCGCCCGCCTTCTGGGAGATCGGCATGGGCGGCGTGGAGGTGGAGGTCGACCGCGCGACGGGCGTGGTGCGCCTGCGCTCCTACACGGCGCTCGCGGACGTGGGGCGCGCCATCAATCCGCAGCAGTGCGAGGCGCAGGACGTGGGCGCCATGGTGATGGCCCTCGGCCACACGCTCTTCGAGGAGATGGTCTACTCCGACAGCGGCTCGCTGCTGAATCCCACCATGCTCGAATACCGCGTGCCGCTCGCGAGCGACCTGCCCGACAGGATCGAAACCGTGCTCGTCGAGAACGGCGACGGCGCCGGCCCCTACGGCGCCAAGGGCATGGGGGAAGGCGGCGGCATTCCCGTGGCGCCCGCGGTGGCCAACGCGATCTTCCGGGCCACGGGCGTGCGCATCCGCGACCTTCCGCTCACGCCCGAGCGCGTGTGGCGCGCGCTGCGCGCGGCGCCGCCGCACGTCCCGC
>CAYQQT010000790.1:0-1848 GCA_964419375.1 uncultured bacterium | reverse complement strand
GCGGAGTGGCACCCCGGTGCCGTTCTGCGCCCTCACTTTGTCGCGCTCGACGCCGCTCCGCATGTTTTCACGCGGTTAGGCGCGGTCCGCGCGTGCCCGCGCGTGTGGAGTGCCGCTTGCACGCAGAGGACGGCGCCATGGATCGGCGATCCGGTCCAGCGAGGCGAATCCATCTCACGCACGCGACAACACACGGAGCCCACATGCCGACTTTGACGCTGGTCTCGGAACGGACGCCGCTGCAGGCCTACGACGTGAACTCGCTGGCGCTGAAGATCGGGCGCGGTGACGACATGGACATCGTCATCGACAACGTCTCCGTGTCCCGGCGGCAGGTCCAGATCCGCATGGAGTCACAGGGCCACTGGGTGGTGGAGGATCTCGGCTCCTCGAACGGGACCTTCCTCAACGGCACTCGCCTCACCGCGCCGCAGCCGCTCACCCGCGGCGACGAGATCTCGTTCGGCAAGTTCTCGCTCTTCTTCGACCGCGCGCTGAAGGAGCCCATCCGGGAGCGTGCCGTCGACGTGAAGCCGGGGCTGCCGCGCGCCAGCGACACCTTCCACATGAAGCTCGAGGACGTCGAGAAGCTGCAGTCGGCGGTGGCGATGAAGCGCCGCGCCCAGCTGAAGTGGGAAGCGGCGGGCAAGCACGACATCTTCTACCTGGAGCGCCTCGAGCGCAGCGCCGTCCTCGTGGGCCGCTCCGCCCTCTGCGATCTCCGCGTGCCGGCGGGGCCCAAGCACCACATCCTCGTCATCCGCAACCGTACCGGGTACGAGGTGCGCAATCTCTCCGGGTGGTACACGATGCGCGTGAACAACGAGGTGGCCGTGCAGTCGATGCTCAAGGGCGGCGACGTCATCGCCGTGCGCGGGCTGCGGCTGAGGTTCTTCGACGAGATCGCGTGAAAAGCTCCGCGAACGGGGGCTCGGTCGTGGACGCCACCAAGGCCGTCACCGATGACGCGCCCGTCGCCGGCGACGCGCGCGTGCGCCTGCCCGAGGAGCGGTACGAGACGCTGGAGGTGCTCGGTCAGGGCGCGATGGGCATCGTGTACAAGGCGCGCGACCGCGCCCTCGACCGCGTGGTGGCCATCAAGACCATCCACCCCGACCAGGCGGCGCCCGGCAGCGACGTCAGCAGCATCACCGAGCGCCTGTACCAGGAGGCCACCGCCGCCGCGCGGCTCACCCATCCCGGCATCGTCACCGTGTACGACGTGACCCTCACCGCCGGCGTTCCGTACGTGGTGATGGAGTACTTCAAGGGGCGCACGCTGTCCGATCTCCTCTCCGCGGGCGCGCTGTCGCCGCAGAAGGCCGGCCACGTGATCTTGCAGGTCTGCCGGGCGCTCGAATACGCGCACGCCCAGGGCGTCATCCATCGCGACGTCAAGAGCAGCAACATCATGGTGGACGCGGGCTGGCACGTGAAGCTGGCCGACTTCGGCGTCGCGCGCGTGGTGGACAAGCCGTCGACGCGCACGGGAGTGATGATCGGCACCCCCGCCTACATGTCGCCCGAGCAGGTCCACGGCGCCGCCGCCGACGCGCGCAGCGATCTCTTCTCGCTCGGCGTCGTGCTGTACGAGGCGCTCACGGGGCAGAAGCCGTTTCCCGGCGAGGACGTCGCGCAGGTGCTGGACGAGGTCCTGCACCTCGATCCGATTCCCGCGCGCGAGCGCAACTTCGCCGTGTCGCCTGCGCTCGACGCCGTGGTCAGGCGCGTCATGAGCAAGGAACCACAAGATAGGTATCCCGACGCGGCGGCGTTCGCCGATGCCCTCACGCAGGCCCTGCCGCCGGCGGTGTCGTCCGCGCCCGTCGCGCTCGTCCGCCGCTACGG
>CAYQQT010000789.1:0-1853 GCA_964419375.1 uncultured bacterium | reverse complement strand
CCGAGCGCCTGGGTCGACGGCTCGCTGCTAATCGCGCCGGCCGCCGCCGAAGCGCAGCAGGATCAAGAACAGGTTGATGAAGTTCAGGTAGAGGGACAGCGCCCCCACGATCGCGTACGAGCCGGTCTTGTCTGCGGGCAGCGTGGCGCCCATCTGCTTGAGCCGTTGCGCGTCCCACGCGGTGAGGCCGGTGAAGACGACGACGCCGACCACCGAGATGAGGAACTGCAGCGCGTCGTTTTGCCAGAACATGCCCACGATCGAGGCGAGCACGAGGCCGATGAGTCCCATGTAGAAGAACTGGCCGGCGCCGGCCAGGCTCCGCTTCGTCGTCGTCCCGAAGACGGCGAGCCCGCCGAACATCCCGGCCGTTACCATGAACGTGGTGGCGATGGAGGCGCCCGTGTAGGCGATCATGATCACCGACAGCGTGATGCCGTTCAGCGCCGAGTACACGAAGAAGAGCATCGTGGCCGTCGTGGGCGTCAGGTGCTGCACGCGTGCCGAGAGGTAGAACACCAGGCCCAGCTCGGCGATCAGGATGCCGAAGAACATGATCCGGTTCGCCAGCAGGGCCTGCATGAGGGCCGGTGACCCCGCGAGCACGTAGGCGACGGCCGCCGTCACGCCGAGGCCGACGAACATCCACCGGTACACCGCGCCCAGGAAGGCGGTGACCCGCTCCGCGGCGGCGTCAGTCCCGTACGAAGAAGCCCGTGTGACGTCGTTCATTGTTCCCTCCCCTACGTTGCAAGTGTCCCACGAATGGCCCGCGTCGTCGCCCATCATAGCGCTGCCGCCGCGGCCCCCGCTCATCGTGGCCCCCGCTCATTGACAGGCGCCGGCTTCGGCCCTAGAGTCCCCGCCAACTCACAGGGATGATTCGTTCATGAGTAGTGCGCGCTGGGGCGACGCCTCGCTTCTCACGACGATTGCGGGAAGCCTGCCGAAGCCTGCCTGGCTGGCGGAGCCCGAGAAGCTGTGGGCGCCGTGGCGCGTGCCGGCCGCCGACCTCGTCGCCACCCAGCGCGATGCCGTGCTCATCGCCTTGAAGGACCAGGAGGCGGCGGGCATCGACATCGTCACGGACGGCGAGCAGTCGCGGCAGCACTTCGTGCACGGCTTCCTGGAGCGGCTGGACGGCATCGACTTCAACCGGCGGGTGACGATCGGCATCCGCGCCGACCGCTACCAGGCCGAGGTGCCCACGGTGACGGGGCCGTTGCAGCGGCGGGCGGCGGTGCACCTCGACGAGGTGCGGTGGGCGCGCGCGCACACGGAGCGCCGCCTGAAGTTCACGCTGCCGGGGCCGATGACCATCGTGGACACGCTCGCCGACGAGCACTACCGCGACCGCGCCGCTCTCGCCATGGCCTTCGCGCGCGTGCTCAACGCGGAGGCGCGCGACCTCGCGGGCGCGGGCGTCGACGTCATCCAGTTCGACGAGCCGGCCTTCAACGTCTACATTGACGACGTGAGGGCGTGGGGCATCGAGGCGCTGCACCGTGCCATCGACGGGCTCACGTGCCGCACCGCCGTGCACATCTGCTACGGCTACGGCATCAAGGCCAACAACGACTGGAAGCAGACGCTCGGCAGCGAGTGGCGGCAGTACGAGCAGACCTTCCCCCTCCTCGCGCGCAGCCGCATCGACCAGATCTCGCTCGAGTGCGCCAACTCGCGGGTGCCGCTGTCGCTCCTGGGGCTGCTCGAGGGCAAGGACGTCCTCGTGGGCGTGGTGGACGTGGCCACGCACGCGGTGGAGACGCCGGAGCAGGTGGCCGCCACCATTCGCGCCGCCCTGCGCTACGTACCGGCCGAGCGGCTCTACCCGTGCACGAACTGCGGGATGG
>CAYQQT010000788.1:0-1858 GCA_964419375.1 uncultured bacterium | reverse complement strand
CAAGCCGTCGAGCGTGCGCGCCAGCCACGAGCCGGCTTCCACGCGCGACCACCCCTCGCCCGCCACCAGCGCCGCGGCTTCGTCCGCCGTCGGAGCCGCGCCCGCGAGCAAGCGCATGCCTTCGAGGAACGACAGCCCACCCTCCTCGGCCTGGCGCCGCACACCCTCCCAGTGCGCGAGCACCTCGCGCAGTCGCTCGCGGTCCAGCTCGACCCATTGCCCGCGCAGCCGCACGAGCCCGCCGGACGACGACGCCAGGAGCTGGCGCACCTCCGCGGCCGTCAGCGTGTCGTCGCCCAGCGCGACGCCCACCGAGAAGTCCAGCAACGCCTCCATGCCGACCGCGCTCGGCTTCTTCTCGCCCACGCGCACGGTGACCTCGGGCCGCGGCGGCCGCCGCGGACGCCACCAGTCGGGGACGCGCACGACGAGCCCGGCCGCCTCGAAGGCCGGAATCGCGCGCAGGAAGCGGTGCGCCTCGGCGGGCGTCCACGCCATCGCCTCGTAGATCGCGCCCGAGTCCACGAGCTCGGCCAGCCACGGGATCTGCTCGGCGGCACGCTGCAGCGGCACCAGCAAGTGCAGCAGCGCCTGCCGGTCGCCGCGCGCGGAGGATTCCTCGAGCGCGCGCGCGAGCGGGCGATGCTGCACCTTGCCGCCCGCGCCCGCGCGCACCGCGTAGGTGGCGAGGAAGCCGAACGGGTGCTCCTCGTCACCGCGGTTCTCGGCCAGATGCAGGCAGACCTTGCCGACGGTGTGCCACGAGGGATGGCGCGCGCGCAGCCACTCGGCGACGCCGGCGCGGTGCGCGCGGATCTCGTCGGCGAACGCGCGGTTGATGTCGGCCCAGCGCGCCGCCACCCAGTCGGCGGCGACGTACTCGCCGCCGTCCATGGGCGGGACGGCGGCGGCGAGCCGCGCGCGCTCGTCCGGGGGGCAATCGACCTCGACGCGCTCGCGCCGCTCCTCGAGATCCGGCACCGCGCAGAGCCGAGTCACGAAGGCGCGGCCGATGTCCCGCAGATACGCGAGGGGAGCGACGAGGGGCGCGTCGAGCTCGGTGGCGCCCAGGTCGAGCAGGGCGTGGCCCGGCCCGCGCGCGAAAGCACGGAAAACACGGGCGCGCGCGGCGACGGACAGGCCGTCGGGCGCCTCATCGTCGCCGGGTGCCGTGTCCGCGAGCAGCACGCCCGACGGCAGGATGGCCACGCGCATCGCCCGCAATTCTAGCGCCGGCTTCTCTTGACGCAACCGCGACCGTCGGCCGGGCCGCCACTATTTCCGCGGGCTTCACGGCCGGCGCCGCCTAGGATGGATCCATGCGGCGCTACGTTGTCCTCGCGACCCTGCTCGTCTTCACAGGCTGCGCCACCGTTCCGGACCACGCCTACTACCCCTCGCCGTCGGATCCCGCGACGAAGGCCGTGGCGGCCTCGCTCTATCGCGCCGCGCGTGCCGCCAGCGATGATCCCGCGCGCTACTCCTTCGCCCTCATTCAGACCCGGGACGTGAGCGCGTACACCGCGGACGACGCAACCTTCTACTTCTCGCAAGGGCTGGCGCTGCAGCCCCCACACGTCTTGGATGCGCTCGTCGCGCACGAAGTCGCGCACGAGCTGCTCGGCCATTCCGGCCGGCGCCGCGCGCTGTCGCTGGGGCTGTCGGCGGGATTCACGGTGCTGGGCTTCATCGTCCCGGGCGCCGGCCTCGTGGATTATCTCGTCAACCCGCTGCTGGTCCGAGCCCACACACGCGACCAGGAGACCGCCGCCGATCTCAAGGCGGTGGAGGTGCTCCGCTCCATGGGCTACGACGCCCCTCGCCGCCTTCTCGCCGAGGCGCTGCGGGAGGCGGCGAC
>CAYQQT010000787.1:0-1861 GCA_964419375.1 uncultured bacterium | reverse complement strand
CGAAGTAGACCGCGGCGGCGGCGACCCGGCGCCGCGCGCGCTCGAGCACCGCCTCCCAGTCCAGCGTGGCGGCGTGGCGCTGCAGCAGCAGCGCGAGATCGAGCTGCCAGAGCACGCCCGCCAGCGTGTGATGGATGGCGAGGTGCGCCGCGAGATAGACCAGCAGGTCCTCGGGCGCCAGCGCGTGCGCCGGCTCACCCCATTCGCTCGCGGGCACCGCGCGCTCCCAGATCTCCGCCGCCGCCAGCTCGGTGGCGTGACTGCCGCCGGGATGAGCGACGCACTCCCAGTGCAGGTCCACGGGCAGCCGCGAAGAGCCGGGCGCCGCCACCAGGTAGACGGCGCCCGCGTGCTCCAGCTCATACGCGAGCGAGCGGCCCGGGCTGCCATGCGTGTAGCCGAGCGCGGCGAGGACGTCGAGGGCGCGCGCGCGGTGGTTGCGGCGCACGAGGAGGTCGAGGTCGGTGAACGGCCGCAGCGCGGGATCGTCATAATACGCGGCGGCGAGGGCCGGCCCCTTGAGGACGATCGTGGGAATGCCGGCGCCCCCGAGGGCGCGAACGACGTCACGTAGCTGGGCGCCCGCGAGCAGGGACTGCCGCTGGGCGGCGATCCACGCCGCCCGAAGACGGGCGAGCGCGGGCGGCGGCGCGTCGCCGCCACGAAGGGCGGCGTACAGGAGGGGGGCCATCCGCTCCTGCTCGGCACGCGCGACCATCGCGTCCCAGTCGGGGGCGACGGTGGCGAGGTCGGAGAACGTCAGGGGCGCGTGGGCGAGGAAGGCGCGGGCCGCCGCGACGAAGGGATCGCGGGTGACGTCAGGTGGGCGGCGCAGAGGAGCCGCCGGCGATACGCTGGGCGTCCGCGCTCAGCTCGGCCATCGCCTCGCCGCGCCGGAACGGTCCGAGGAAGTCGCCGTCCTCCATCAGCGCGAGCGCGCTGCAGCGGAAGCCGGGGATCGCCTTCGCCCCCCCGCGAAGGTCCGTCACCGTCTGCGTGCGAAGGTCCTTGAGCAGAGGCGAGCCCGTCCAGATCTCGTGAAAGCTCTTCTCGCGCAGGTTGCCGGCGGGAATCGGGTGCACGCCGCACGGGAAGAGGTCGCCGTAGGGGGAGATGAGACACGTGCGGCGGCCCGTCCCGCAGATCTCTTCGCCCGCCTGCGGCAGGCACTTCACCGGCTGCGCGAACTCCCTGGCGATCACGGGATCGGTGAAGAACTTCCGCATCTGCGCGTCGCTCGGCAGCAGCGCGAGGGGCGCCTGGTCGCCGTCGCGCCGCGGCGTCAGCATGGGATCGAAGCCGTAGCCGGCGCCGAGGTCGTCGGCGAGGGCGGCGATCTCGTGCAGCGCGTCCGAGTTGAGGCTCATGAGCGGGCTCTTGATGAGGATGACCACGCCCCGCTCCTTGAGCAGGCGGAGGGCGCGCAGCGAGCGCGCGTGCGAGCCCGGGATGCGCGTCACGCGATCGTGGACGTCCGGGTCCGCGCTGTAGATGCTCGTCTCCACCGAGAGTGGATGCAGGTCGGCGAGCTGGCTGGCCGTCTCCGGCGTGAGGAGGGTGCCCGTCGTGAACACGGTGACCGAGAACCCGCGCCGGCGCGCGTGGGCCACGATGTCCAGGAAGTCGCGGCGCATGAAGACCTCGCCGCCGCTGAGGGTGAGGAACATCGTGCCCGCCGCCGCGAGGGCGTCGAAGATGACCCGGATCTCCTCGAGCGACAGCTCGTCGCCGCGCGGCTTCGGCCGCCCCACCGGCCCTTCCGTCAGGTAGCAGTGCTCGCACCCGAGGTTGCACCGGTGCGTGACTTCGAAGAGCACGCTGAGCGGGATGTGGGCGCGCGAGGCCACCTTGATGAGGCGAT
>CAYQQT010000786.1:0-1861 GCA_964419375.1 uncultured bacterium | reverse complement strand
TCCTCGCGCATGGCGTCCTTGCCTGCCTCGAAGGCGCTCATGAGCCGCTGCGTCTGCTCCTCGAACAGCTCGCGGCTCTTGTCGAGCCACTCGCCCGCGCGCCCCTGCGCCTCGTTCGCGAGCTCCTGCGCCTTGCGCGCGACCTCGCCTCCGCGCTCCGCGATGAGCTCCCGCGTCTCGCGGCCCGCCTTCGGCGCAAGCAGGAGGGCGGTGGCGGCGCCGATCACGCCGCCCAGAAAGAACCAGCCGAGATAGCCGTCCGCATCGGTTCGATCGTTAGCCATGAGTCTCTCCTTGGTCCTTGGACATCCGTTGCACGAAAACGTCGACGCCTTTCTTGAGAGCCACCGCCATGCCGATGACCTGACCCGCGCGCGTCAGTCCTGCGAGCGCCGACACCATGCGCTCCACGCCTTCGGCGACGTTGTTCACGTGCTCGGTGACCTCCCCCACGCGCTTGACCTCGAGGCTCGCCTCGCGCGTGAGCGTGCGCACCTCGTCCGTGAGCGCGTGGGCCTGGCCGATGAGGGGCCGCAGCTCCTCCTCGACGATCCGAAGCACGGCGTCCGCCCGCTGTGCCGTCCGCTTCACGGCAAGCAGCAGCGCGACCACGGCCGCCGTGAGCACGACCGCGCACGCGAGAAGAACGGGCTGGGTCCACGAGTGCATGGGGGGTGAATTATTGGAGTAAACCGCCACGAAAGTCAATAAATCCGTTGACTTTCGTGGGTGCCGTGTCCAATGTTGAGGCATGGCGCTGAACGAGCGGTTCGCGGAGCTGCGCCGCCGGAACGCGGAGGCGGAGCTGGCCGGCGGCGAGGAGCGGGTTCGCCGGCAGCACAAGGCGGGCAAGAAGACGGCGCGCGAGCGCCTGGAGGTGCTCCTCGATCCCGGCTCCTTCCTCGAGATCGACAAGTTCGTCGTCCACCAGGGCCACGACTTCGGCATGGACGAGCAGAAGTTCCCCGGTGACGGTGTCGTCACCGGCTCCGGGCGCATCCACGGCCGGCCCGTGTTCGTCTTCGCGCACGACTTCACCGTCTTCGGCGGCTCGCTGTCGGAGGCCTATGCGAAGAAGATCTGCAAGGTGATGGACCTCGCGCTCAAGACGGGCGCGCCCGTGATCGGCCTCAACGACTCCGGGGGCGCCCGCATCCAGGAGGGCGTCGTGTCCCTCGCCGGCTATGCGGACATCTTCCTGCGCAACACGCTGAGCTCGGGGGTCGTGCCGCAGATCTCGGCCGTGATGGGGCCGTGCGCGGGGGGCGCCGTCTACTCGCCCGCCATCACGGACTTCATCTTCATGGTCAAGAACACGTCGTACATGTTCGTCACGGGGCCCGACGTCATCAAGGCCGTCACGCACGAGGCGGTGACGGCGGAGGACCTCGGCGGCGCCACCGCGCACAACACCATCTCGGGCGTGGCCCACTTCGCGGCCGACAGCGAGGAGGAATGCCTCGCGCTCGTGCGCGAGCTGATGACCTTCCTGCCGCAGAACAACCTCGAGGATCCGCCCCTGCGGCCGACGCAGGATCCCATCGACCGTCGCGACGAGATCCTCCAGACGATCGTGCCCGAACAGCCCAACAAGGCGTACGACATGCAGGAGATCATCCGCGCCGTCCTCGACGACCGGTACTTCTTCGAGGTGCAGGCGGGCTTCGCACCCAACATCGTGATCGGCTTCGGGCGCCTCGGGGGCCGGCCCGTCGGCATCGTGGCCAACCAGCCCGCTCACCTCGCGGGGTGCCTCGACATCAACGCCTCCCTGAAGGCGGCCCGCTTCGTGCGCTTCTGCGATTGTTTCAACATTCCTCTCGTCACCTTCGAGGACGTGCCCGGCTTCCTGCCGGGCACG
>CAYQQT010000785.1:0-1873 GCA_964419375.1 uncultured bacterium | reverse complement strand
GTGGCGCGGCCGGTGACGATCTTTTCGGCGCACTGGTTCTCCGCCCAGATCTCGAGGTCGACGAGGTTGAGACCGTCCTTGGTGGACGTGGAGAGCACGCGGCCGCGGCAGGTGACCACGTCCTTGAGCCGCACGAGAGCGGCGAAGCGCACGCCGATCTTGCGCACGTTGCCGGCCCCCGCCCACTCCGTGACGGCCTGGGCGACGAAGCCCATGGAGAGCATGCCGTGGGCGAAGACGTCGCCCATGCCCGCCGCCTTGGCGAACTCGGCATCCTGGTGGATGGGGTTGAAGTCGCCCGAGGCGCCGGCATAGCGGGTCAGTTGAATCTGTTGGATCGGCGGCTTCACGAGAGGTGGCAGCTCGTCGCCGACCTTCACGTCGTCGAAGTAGACCTTGGCATACTTCACAGGCGCACCACCGTGATGTGGCGGATGGCGACGACGACCTCGTTGGCGCGGTCGGTCACCGTGGTCTCCCGCACCACGAAGGCCATGGGGCCGCTCTTGCCGGTCTTCTCGTAGATGTCGAGGACTTTCGTGCGGCAGAGGTAGCGCTCGCCGGGGATGAGCTGCCGGAAGATCTCGAACTCCTGCTCGCCGTGCAGGATCCGCGAGATATCGGTGCCGAGGTCGGCGAGGAACGCGCCCGTGTCGGTGGTCTCGTCGCGGAACGTGGTGGCGAACGTGGGGGGCGCGATGATGTCGCCCCACGGGGAGGCGGCGCCGATACGGTCGTCGAGGTAGAGCGGGTCGAGGTCGCCGAGGGCGCGGGCGAACTCCTTGATCTTGACGCGCTCCACGGTGACGGCGTAGGGCGCGTACTCCTTGCCGATGATGCTCGTGTTGATGGTGATGGGCATCAGCCCTCCGCCTTCTTCATGGTGCGCGCGAGGAACTTCTGCAGATCGGCGATGACGAAGCGCTCGTGCCGCCCCTCCGCGATCTTTTCTTTGGCGTCCCACGCTTCCACCGTGAACAGGTAGCGGCGGCCGTCCGTCTCCAGCAGGGTGGCCTTCGCGCGCACGGTCATGCCCACGGGCGTGGCGGCGAGGTGCTTCATCTCCACCATCGTGCCCACCGTGGAGGCGCCCGCGGGCAGGTGGGGCGTGATCATGGCGCCCGCTGCTTCTTCGAGGAGGCCGATCACGAAGGGCGTGGCGAACACCGTGACGCCCTTGTTGCCCATCGCGTCCGCGGTGCGCTCGGGGGTGACCGTCCACGAGACCTCGTGAGTGGTGCCGGGCTTGATGTCCATGGCGCGATTTTGTATCGCGGAAGCGCACGGCATTGCAAGCGGCGCTCGCGCGCCGTGACAGAATACGCGGGTGAGCGTGAGCCGGATCGCGGCGGCAGGCGTGTTTCTCGTGTCCCTGGACTCCACGGTCAACATCGCATTTCCCGCCATGGCGGCCGGCTTCGGCGTGCCGCCGGAGCGGATGCGCTGGGTCATCATCACCTACGTCTTCACCTACGCGATCATGTCGTTCGTCGGTGGCGCGTGGGCCGACCGGGTGGGGCACGCTCGCGTGTTTGGCGCGGGCGTCGGCATCAGCGGCCTCGCCTACGTGCTCGCCGGCCTCGCGCCCGACTTCGGATGGTTCCTCGCCGCGCGCGTCGTGCAGGGCTTCGGCGGCGGCCTCGTCTACGGGACCGCGCCCGGGATCGTCACCGCGGCGGCGGCGCCAGGAGCGCGCGGCCGGGCGCTGGGGGCGATGAACGCCGCCATCGGCGTCGGGTACTGCGTGGGCCCGCTCCTCGCGGGCGCGCTCGTCGACGGGTTCGGCTGGCGGGCCATCTTTCACGTGCGGGTGCCGGTGGCCGCGGCCACGCTCGCATGGGCGCTGCTCGCCCTGCCGCGGGCGCGCGCCGAG
>CAYQQT010000784.1:0-1875 GCA_964419375.1 uncultured bacterium | reverse complement strand
CGATCACCGTGGCCGGCACGCCGGACTCGCGCGCGAGCCAGGCGAGCATGCCGGTCACCGTGCTCTTGCCGCTGGTGCCCGCGATGGCGATGCCCGGCCGGCCAGCGCCCACGACTTCCGCGAGGAGGGCGGGCCGGGCCACGCGCTCGATGCCGAGGTCGCGCGCCGCGCGCATCTCCGGCGTGTCGGCCTCGACGGCGGTCGAGTACACGAAGCGGTCGAGGGCGGGCGTGACGGCGCTGCCGTCCTGGGGCTTGACCTCGATGCCGAGGGCGCGCAGGCCGGCGGCGAGGTCGGCGTTCTGGCCCTGGTCGAACGAGCGGTCGGAGCCCTGCACGATGTGGCCGTGCGCGCGCAGCAGGCGCGCGAGGGGATTCATGCCGGCGCCGGCGATGCCGGAGAAGTGGTAGCGCAGCACTCTTCGCTTATACTCCACCCCGTCGAAGTTACCCAGCGCGAATGAGGCGAAATCGCCGTGTCCTCCTGCATGCTGTGCCGGGCCGAGCGCATCACGCCGTGGTTCCACGAAGACGAGATTTGCTGGATCGCCGAGTGCGAGATCTGCGAGACGCCCATGGTCGTCTGGCGCTCGCACGGCACGCAGCCGCCCGCCGAGGACCTGGCCCACATGCGGGCGCGCCTGCGCGAGGTGGCGGCCGCGCAGGTGGGCGCCTTCTGGGTGGACGAGCACATGCGCAACATCCCCGACCACTGGCACGCGCACGCGCGGCCGGAGGGCGGCTTCTTCGGCGTCAGCCGGTGATCAAGGCGGTCGTCTTCGACATCGGCGGCGTCGTGCAGGACTCGCCGCTGCACGCCATCGCGCGGTACGAGCGCGACCACGGGCTGCCCGCCCACGCCATCAACCGCGCCGTCGTCGCGAGCGGGGAGACGGGCGCGTGGTCACGCCTGGAGCGAGGCGAGCTCACGCTCGGGGCCTGGTGCGCGCCCTTCGAGAGCGACTGCCGCACGCTCGGTGTGGCCGTCGATGCCGCCCGCCTCATGACGTACATCGCGCAGGCCGGTCGCGCGCGCCCGCAGATGCTGCGTGCCATCGCGCGCCTGCGGGAGCGCGGGCTGCGCGTGGGCGCGCTCACCAACAACTGGGCGACGGACGATCCCTCGCCCCCGCCCCACTCGTTGCGCGAGCACTTCGACGCCTTCGTGGAGTCGCGCGCAGTCGGGATGCGCAAGCCCGATCCGCGCATGTACCGGCTCATCTGCCGCGAGCTCGGCGTGGAGCCGCCGCAGGCGGCCTTCCTCGACGACATCGGCGCCAACCTCAAGAGCGCGCGGGCGCTCGGCATGCACACGATCAAGGTGGACGAGCCGGAGCAGGCGCTGCGCGAGCTGAGCGCGCTCGTCGGCTTCGACCTCTCCGGCTGAGGTATCCTTCCGGCATGAGCTCCGGCCTCGCGGACCGTTTCCTCACGCTGCATGAGATCGTGCGCGCCGCCCGTAACCACCTCGCGGGCGGCCCCTGGGACTACCTCGTGGGGGGCACGGAGACGGAGACGACGCTGAAGCGCAATCGGCTCGCGCTCGACTCGCTGGCGTTTCGGCCGCGCGTGCTGCGCGACGTGTCGAAGATCGACGCCTCCTCGACCTTCCTCGGCCGCCCGCTGCGCATCCCCGTGATGCTGGCGCCCATCGGCTCCATCGAATCGTTCACGCCGGGCGGGGGCGCCACCGCCGCCGAGGGCTCCGCGGCCTTCGGCGTGCCGCAGATGCTCTCCAGCGTCTGCAACCCCGGGCTGGAGGCGGTGGCGAAGTCGGCCGACAACTTCCGCATCTTCCAGCTCTACGTGCGCGGCGACGATGCGTGGGTGGACGACCACGTGCGGCGCGCCCTCGACCACGGCTACGCCGCCTTCT
>CAYQQT010000783.1:0-1877 GCA_964419375.1 uncultured bacterium | reverse complement strand
CGGTACCGCCCGACGGGTCGCCCGGTACCGGCCCCGGACTCCGATCCTCGCTCCAACGCCGCACGCCGAGACCTATCGTCGGCTCGCGCTCGTCTGGGGCGTCACGCCGCTGCTGAATCAGAGCGAGCCGACGACGGATGAGCTGATCGACGGAGCCCTCGGGGCGGCGCTGGCGTCCGCGCGCGTGCAACGCGGGGACACCGTGGTCATCACGGCCGGCGTCCCCGTGGGGCACCCCGGAATGACGAACTTGATCAAGGTGCAGACCCTGTGATCCGCCGGTTCGTCCTCCTCGGCGCGACGGGAGATCTCGGACGTCGATGCCGATGCCGGACGCGCGAGTCGCGGAAGAGCGGTCAGACGGGCCGCTGCGGACGCTTCGGGTCTGACCAGTCCAGGTGGAAGAACTTCCCGCGCGGCGCATCCACGCGCTCGTAGGTGTGGGCGCCGAAGTAATCGCGCTGGGCCTGGAGGAGGTTGGCGGGGAGCCGCGCCGATCGGTAGCCGTCGAAGTAGGACAGCGCGCTACCGAAGGCGGGCACGGGGATGCCGTGCCGCACCGCGAGCGCCACGCCCTCGCGCCAGGATTCCTGGCCCGCGGCGAGGGCCCTCTTGAAGTAGGGGTCGAGCATCAGATTCACGAGGCCGGGGTTGCGGCGGTAGGCCTCGGTGATCTTCTGGAGGAAGCGCGCGCGAATGATGCAGCCGCCACGCCAGATGGCGGCGATGGTGCCGAAGTCGAGCGTCCAGTTGTATTCCTTCTGCGCCTCCGCCATGAGCTGGAAGCCCTGGGCATACGCGCAGATCTTCGAGCAGTAGAGCGCGCGGCGTACCGCCTCCACCAGCTTGAGCCTGGAGCCGCGGTACGGCGTCGGCGGCCCCTTGAGCACCTTGGCGGCGGCGACGCGCTCCTCTTTCAACGCGGAGAGACAGCGCGCGAACACGGCCTCGGCGATGGCGTTGGCGGGGATGCCCATGTCGAGCGCGTTCACACTCGTCCACTTGCCCGTGCCCTTCTGGCCTGCGGCGTCGAGCACCACGTCCACGAAGAAGCGCGTCGGCCTGGCGGGGTCGCGCTGCTTGAGGATGTCGGCGGTGATCTCGATCAGATACGAGCCCAACTCGTTCTGGTTCCACTCTGCAAAGATCTCGGAGAGCCGTTCGGGCGTCATGCCACCGAGCGCGGTGAGAAGGTGATAGGCCTCCGAGATGAGCTGCATGTCGATGTACTCGATACCGTTGTGGACCATCTTCACGTAATGGCCCGCGCCGTTGGGGCCTATGTACGCGGTGCAGGGCTCACCGCCGGTGACGGGTTTGCCGGGCGCCCAGTCTTCCAGCGGCTTGCCTGTCTTGGGATCCACCTTGGCGGCGATGGCCTCCCAGATCGGGCGCAGATGCTCCCACGCGGCCGGATGGCCGCCCGGCATGAGCGAGGGCCCGAAGCGCGCGCCCACCTCGCCGCCGCTCACGCCCGAGCCGAAGAAGCGGCAGCGGTCCGCATACTGCTTTTCCCGGCGGATGGTGTCGGTCCAGAGACTATTGCCGCAGTCCACCACGATGTCGTCGGTCTCGACGCCCACGCCGAGGAGTTGCTCGACGACGGCGTCCACCGGCGCCCCCGCCTTGACGAGGATGAGGATCTTGCGCGGCTTCTTGAGCGCGGCGACGAACTCGGGTAGCGCGGCGGCCCCCACCAGTCCGCCCGGCGTATCCCCGTGCCCGGCCACGAACTTCTCCATGACGGCGGTCGTCCGGTTGTAGACGGCGACGCGGTAGCCGTGGTCGGCCATGTTGAGCGCGAGGTTCTGGCCCATCACGGCGAGCCCGATCAGTCCGACGTCAGCGCTGGCGCGAGCGGCTGTCGTCATGGCCCC
>CAYQQT010000782.1:0-1880 GCA_964419375.1 uncultured bacterium | reverse complement strand
GTCGCGCCGGCCGGCCCGGCCACGGCCGTGCAGGCGCCCGCGCCGTGCCACGCGCCGTTGAGCGGCACACTCGCGCCGTCCACGGTCAGTGCGCCCTCCAGCAGGTACAGGACGCGATTCATCGCCGGCAGCGACTCGCGGGCGTTCCGCGCCAGCCGGTCACGCATGAGGCGCAGGACGGGTTGGGTCATCGAACCCTACACCGGCTCCTTCGTGTAGTCGGTGCCGGGCGGGTTCACCGGGTACACGGAGGCCTTGCGATCGATCTTCCGCACGACGTCGATGCCTCCCTTGTCGTTGATGCGGCTCAGGTAGAACTCGAGGAAGGCCTGATGGTCCTGCGGCCGGATCTCCTTGGGCCCCTGCGGAAACTCGATCCCCTCCGCCATCGTCATGTTCTCGAGCGCGCGGATGAGCTTGCCGTTGTCGGCCTTCGTCTTCCACTTCGCCTCTTCGATGCCGCGCTTGAACATGTAGACGTTCTCCCACGTCGCCCAGTAGTAGGAGTCCGCGAGGTAGCGGTTGCTGCCGATCTCCTTGCCGGTCTCGTCCACGCCGATCGCCTTGCGGATCTCGCGGATGGCCGGCGTGTCCTTGTCCTTGAGATTGCGCGGCAGGCTCTCGGGCACGAGCGTGCCGGCGGCGTCCTTGAGCACGTCAGGCGGCACGGCGGCGGTGACGCCGGTCACGCCCATGACCGGCACGGAGATGCCGAGCTCGCGCCGCTGCTTGAGGAGGCCGATGATGTCGCTGGCGAAGAACACGGCCAGCATGGCCGTCGAGCTGCGGTCGAGCTTGGCCAGGTGCGGGAAGAAGTCGCTCGTCTGCAAGGGCACCGGGATGGCGCTGGTGACCTCGATGCCGACGGCCTTGAGCCGCGGCGTCCACGCCTCGAAGTGCGACTGGCCCCACGCGTAGTCGGCGTAGAGGATCGTCCACTTCTTGCCGTACTCCTTGACGAGGTCCGGCGACACCGTCGCCTGCGCGATCATCTCGGCGTTCGTGATGGTCCGGAAGACCCAGCGGTTGCCGAGCTTGCCGGTGATGGACTGCGCGTTCGCCGTCGGCATGTAGACGGTCTTCAGCTGCTGCACGACCGGCGCGGACTGGATGGCGATGCCGGAGTGGAGGCTGCCCAGCACGACGTCGGCCTTGTCTTCCTCGATGAGCTTGCGGAGCTTGCGGATGCCGAGGTTCACGTTGGACTCCGTGTCCTCGGTGACGAGCCGCACTTTCTTACCGGCGATGCCGCCCTGGCCGTTGATCCGGGCCACCACCGCCTTGGCCGTCTTGTCGTACCAGTACCCGTACGAGGCCAGCAAGCCCGTGAGGTCGTTCTGGAAGCCGATGACGATCTCGTCCTTTTCCTGCGACCGCGCCACGCCCGGCCACGCCCCGCTCGACACGGCGGCGGCGATCGTGGCGCTGCGTAGGAACCCGCGTCGGGACACCGTCTGCGAAGTGCTCATGGCGACCTCCTGAGATCGAGGGCATCATACCCGACCGTCTCGAGGATTGGGCATTGACGACCGTTGGCGGCCACCTTGCCCTTCAGTCCCAGATCCATGTCACCGTTCCCTTTCGTCGCCCGCGCTCGCCGCGGGGCAAGGTGCCGAGCAGGACGTTGCCGCCCGGCGAGATCAGCGTTGCCGTCGACTCGTAGACTTTTGGCAGCCATGCGTTGGCCCCGATGGCCACCGCACAACCGAGCAGGCAGAGGGTCAGCACCAGCCACTTCCGGCGCCAGAGCATGCGCGCGTAAGCGAAAATCGCAATCTCCTCGGTTTCGCCCGACACCCGTGCTGCCACAGGCGTCGTGCTGTTCAGCGCTTAGGAACTCCAAACGCCCTCTCCCCTGCCGCGAGCGCCTGGGCCACCCC
>CAYQQT010000781.1:0-1882 GCA_964419375.1 uncultured bacterium | reverse complement strand
ACCGGCGGCGATGCAGGAGGCCATCAGCAAGGTGGTGGGCGCCGCTCGCGTCACCCCGGGCCGGGTGACGCTCGACCTGCCGCCGCTCTCGGAGAACGGCCACGCGGTGCCGCTCACGGTGAGCGTCGAGAGCCCGATGACCGAGGCCGATCACGTGAAGGCCGTGCACGTCTTCACGGAGAAGAACCCGCAGCCGGAAGTCGCGAGCTTCCGCTTCGGGCCGCGCGCGGGACGGGCGCGCGTGGCCACCCGCATCCGCCTCGCCGACACGCAAACCGTCGTCGCCATCTGCGAGCTGAGCGACGGCTCCTTCTGGTCCGGCAGCGCGACGGTCGTGGTCACCCTCGCCGCCTGCCTGGAGGAGGCGTAGCCGTGTCGAGCGCGCTCATCAACGTGCCCGCCCGCGCCCGGCGCGGCGAGATCATCGAGATCAAGACGCTGGTCTCGCACGTGATGGAGACCGGCTACCGCCGCACGCAACTCGGCGCCGCCATCCCGCGCGACATCATCAGGCGCTTCGTGTGCGCCTATAACGGCACGGAAGTGTTCCGGGCAAACCTTCATCCCGCCATCGCGGCCAATCCGTTCATCGTGTTCTCGACCGTCGCCACCGAGAGCGGCACGCTGACGTTCCAGTGGACGGGCGATAACGGATTCGCGGTGACGGAATCGGCGGCCATCACCGTCGAGTAGTGCATCGCGTGTGCGTGGTGGTGGCCGCCATCGCGATGGCGGCGTCCGCCTTCGCCGCCGAGATCCCCCGTGCCGAGCGCCGCTCGGGCTACGACTTCATGAGCGCCGAGACGCGCGCGATGCAGGACGACGACCCCGCCAATCCCGGCCTCCTGTGGGTACTCGAGGGCTACGCGCTGTGGAATGACAAGGCCGGCGCCGCCAACCGCGCCTGCGCCGACTGCCACGGCGATGCCGCCGCGAGCATGAAGGGCGTGGCCGCGCGCCATCCGGCGTTCGACGCCGCGAAGGGACGGCCGGTCACGCTCGAACAGCGCATCAACGTCTGCCGCACCGACCGGCAGCAGGCGCCACCGCTGGCGTGGGAAAGCCGCGAGCTGCTGGCGCTCACCGCGTACGTCGCGCGCCAATCGCGCGGCGTGCCCATCGACATCACCATCGATGCGCGCATGCAGCCGTTCCTCGACGCCGGCCGCGCCACCTTCCATCGGCGCCAGGGCCAGCTCAATCTCGCGTGCGCGCAGTGTCACGACGCCAACTGGGGACGGCGGCTCGCGGGCAACGTCATTCCACAAGCGCACCCGACCGGCTACCCCCTCTACCGGCTGGAGTGGCAGGGTCTCGGCTCACTCCAGCGGCGGCTGCGCAACTGTCTCACGGGTATGCGCGCGGAACCGTACGAGTACGGCGCGCCCGAATTCGTCGATCTCGAGTTGTTCCTGATGTGGCGCGCGCGCGGGATGACGATCGAGACGCCCGCCGTGCGGCCCTGAGCGCGCCGCCTTGCCGTGGCTGATCTTCCGCCGTACCATCCCCGCGTGAACGTCATCAGCGGTACACACCGATAGAAACCAACTACGAGTACGTGAGCGCATCGGGCTAGGGGCTAGCCTCGGAGGACATCGCCATGGCCGGGTTCATCGATCGCCGATCGTTTCTGAAGCGGGCGGGGACGGCGGCCGTCGCCGTCATGGGCGCGCCGCTCGTCAGCACGCGCGCGAGCGCGGCCGGCGACCGCCTCGTCGTGGCCGTCGGCCAGTGGGGCACGGAGACGCCGTTCGCCTGGCGCCACGTGCAGTCGGAGAAGCCGCTCTGGGACTGCGTCTACGACCCCCTGATCCTGCGCGATCCCAAGACCTGGGAGTACCGCCCGGGACTCGCCACGGAATGGAAGCCCTCGAACGAGATG
>CAYQQT010000780.1:0-1882 GCA_964419375.1 uncultured bacterium | reverse complement strand
CGCTCCACCGCGTGCTCGGCGGTGAGGCGCGTGGCGGGCAGGCGCGAGATGCTTGCGCGCGCCGGACGCGCGTCGGACCAGATCGGGGACACCCCCCGCTCACGGTCCACCACGCGCGCGCGCTCGGAGCGGAAGGCGGCGATGCCGTCGCTCAGGTGGATGCGGCCGAAGCACCGCACGCGCAGGTCCGTCGACAGCTCCTCCGCGGACCACGTGGCCACCCACACCTGCTTGCCGAGGGCGTTCACGGCCTCCACGGCGGGCACGAAGTCGTCGTCGCCCGACACGAGCACGGCGGCGTCGTAGGCGCCGTTGGCGGCGTAGTGGATGAGGTCGGCGACCAGCCGCGTATCGACGCGCTTCTCGGTGGTGTACTCGTACTCGCCCCCGCACACCGGGCAGCGGCCCGTGCGGCGCACGCGCGGGTCACGCTTGACGAAGTAGCCCGGGCGCAACTCGAGGCCCTTGAGGAAGCCTTCGACGAGCGGCGGCGCGCCCGCGGAGACCCCGACGTAGTAGTAGGCGCCACCGAACATCGCGGTGGGCCCGCCCACCGCCTGGGTGATCCACGTGGCGAGGCGATCGTAATCGACGCGGAGGGTTTCGTCGTAGCGCTGGAGCGAGCGATAAAAGTTCTGGCCGTCAAAGAAAATACAGATCTTCATTGGAACGCCCCCGGAAGCGAACCCTCAGACCCGAAATGTGATCGCGCCGCAGATCGTACCATAGCCGTCGACAACGCCCCCCACACCTGGAAACCACCCGGCGTCGAAGGCGGCGGGCGAAACGAGAAACGCCGGGCAGTTGCACCCGGCGTTTCGAGGTGGTGGTCGATACTGGACTTGAACCAGTGACCCCCGGCATGTGAGGCCGGTGCTCTGCCAACTGAGCTAATCGACCGTGCGTGTGAATCTACCCACTTGCGCGACGACGGTCAAGCGACCGCCGGAGATGCCATAGCCACCACCTTAGCAAGCGCTTGGCTGGCACGGGCCGGCAAAGTACGATGCTTCGATGGTCGAAACGCTCGCGCTGGAGCCGATCGCCTGCCCGTTATGCGGCGCCACCCACGCCACGCCGCTGTGGCAGGAGCGCGACGTCGCCCTCGGCGTGCCGGGCCTCTTCCCCGTCGCGCGCTGCGCCGACTGCGGCCTTCTCTACCAGAACCCGCGCGTGCGGATCGACGACATGGCGCGCATGTACCCCGCCGACTATCCGCCCCACGCGCGCAATCCGGACGTGGCGCGCGCGCTCGCCGACGGCGCCGCCGTGCGCACCGTGCTCGCCGGCCGCCTCGGCTATCGGCATCTCGCCGCCACCGCCACGTGGCGGAGCCGCGTGACGGCCCGCTTGCGCCGCCGCCGCATCGAAAAGAACTTCCCCCCGTGGGTGGGCGAGGGGCGGCTGCTCGACGTGGGCTGCGCGACGGGGCGCTTCCTGCAGCGGATGAAGGCGATCGGCTGGCGCGTGTCCGGCATCGAGCTGGATCCCGAAGCGGCGGCCACGGCGAAGACGGTGACGCCCGACATCGTCATCGGCGATCCCTCCACCGTGACCCTGCCGGCCCACGGCTTCGATCTCATCACCGCCTTCCACGTCATCGAGCACCTGCCCGACCCCCTCGGCGCGCTTCGTAACATGCTCGGCTGGCTCGCGCCGGGCGGGCTGATGATCGTCGAGGTCCCCAACGCGGGCGGCTGGGGCGGGCGCCTCTTCCGCCGCTACTGGTCGGGACTCGACTATCCCCGCCACCTCGTCCACTTCACGCCCGCCACCATGGGCGCGATGGTCGAGCGCGCGGGCGGCCGCGTGGTCGGCGAGCGCCACTGGTCGAAGCCGCGCTGGATCACACGCAGCATGCGCCACTGGCTCGGCAGCCGGC
>CAYQQT010000779.1:0-1886 GCA_964419375.1 uncultured bacterium | reverse complement strand
ATGGTGTGCTGCAGCTCGTCGTAGCTGAGCGCCTCCGGCTCGCCGAGCAGGAGCGGGAGCTCCGGCGGCAGGGTGGCCCGGCGCTCCACGACGCGCTCGATGGCGTCCACCAGGTCATCCATGTGCAGGAAGGCCTGGCCGTGCGCCGTCGAGCCGGAGTAGAGCCGGCTGGCGAGGTCACGCTCGTTGATGCGCTGGATCTGGTGCGCCAGCGGAATCGAGTGGCACCCGTCGTCGTAGACGCCGGAGATGCGCAACAGCACGGCGGGGATATCGCCTCGCTCGTCGCGGATGAGCTGCTCCGTCCGGACCTTCGACGCCGGGTACGCCCAGGTCGGCTCGATCGGCCAGTCTTCGGTGATGAACTCGCCCGGCTCTCCTGGCCGGTGCACGAGCATCGTGCTCGAGAAGACGAACTGCTCCACCCGGAAGCCAAGCTCGCGCAGTCCGCGCAGGAGGCGGCCCGTGCCGTGGACGGTGATCTCCTCGTACTGTGGGCTCGGCCTGCCGAAGAAGTCATAGTAGGCGGCGAGGTGGATCACGGAGGCGACGTGCGCCCCGTGATGGTCACGGATGGTGCGGAGCCCGTCCCCCACGCTCTCGTCGGACGTGATGTCGACGGAGACATACACGCAGCCCGGCAGCGCCGGTTGGGGCGCCTTGCGGTCGAACCCGACGACGTCCTCGAAGCGCCCGGCGACCCGTCGCATCACGGCGTCGCCGATCCGTCCGTTGGAACCGCTGACGATGATGATCCCGCGGTCCGGCTTCATGGCCTTGCCTCCCGTCCTCCTGATGGAATGGTCGCGCTCACCACGCTCATCCGACCGTGTCTCAACAGTGCCGCGCGCGCGTGGTGGGCTGCGCGGATTCCCGCCGCGTGCTCCCTGGGCGGTGTGCGCCCGAGCCGGAGACGACGCTGGCACTCTCGAGACCCACACGCCGGATCACCCGCGCGTAGCGGCAGCGCGCCGTACGGCGTGCGTGTGCGGCCCGCGTCAAGAGAAGTTTTCCACTCCCTAAGCGCAAGCTCGCCGCGTGCCCGACACATGTGGCGGCCCATCGGCTTCGTCCGGTGCTCTACGACCTCTCAACACTGTGAATGCTGACGGTGCCGCAGCAACCGCCCGCCTTGTCGACAACGGGCAAGCTCGTCGCGCGATGCTCGTGGAGTTTCCGGCGCGCTTCTTCAACCGACTCATCTGCGTCACAACAAGCAGACGAGGGTCGCATGATCTCTTCGACGCGAACTTCAGAAGCATGGCGGTCATCAGCCGCCACGCCGCAACACACGTCGCGCTCGGTGACGACGCCGACCAGCTTGAGGTTTTCTGTATCCTCAACCACAGGCGCGCAGCCACAGCCTGAATCGCGTATCGCTCGCGCAGCCCGTGCCGCCGTGTCGTGCGGCGTACAGCACGAAGACGCTTCGATTGCTTTCATCACATCACTGCAACAACTCATTTCCTTTTTCTCCCTCAATTCTTGAGATCGACATTCAGAGCACGCCGCGCCTCTACACCCATGACGAGGTTGTTGCCAAGAGCATCACGTCAGCTCTCACCGCGCGCCACGTCCGGCCCTGACCCCATGGCCACGGTCGACGTTTGCCGGCCCTTCCCTCATGCCGGGCAGCCCCTCGAGAGCCGGGTGTGGCATGGCTCCTCGAGGGACTGCCTCCGGGCCATGTCGCGTCGGACGCGCTACTTTTTGTCCTTCATCTGATCGCCGCTCATCTTCATCTGCTCGCTCATCATCTTCATGTGGTCGCCCATCATCTTCATCTGCTCGGGAGACATCTGACCGTCCTTCATGTGATCGGCCATCATCCGCATGTGCTCACCCATCATCGTCATCTGCCCGGCGGTCATCTTGCCGCCCTTCAT
>CAYQQT010000778.1:0-1908 GCA_964419375.1 uncultured bacterium | reverse complement strand
GAGCGCAGCATCACCGCGGCGAGGGGGGTGAGGCAGAAGCTCTGGACGAATCCTGCAAAGAAGAGCAGCACGAGCCCCACGCCCATGGATCGGGTCTGGCCGAAGAGGAGGATGGCCACGAACCAGGCCGCGCCGCTCCAGAGCATGACGCGTCCCGCCCGCAGCGGGATGCGGCTGGCGCTCACGACGAGGGAGCCGGCGAGCGCGCCGGTCGCGAATGCGCCGGCGAGGTAGCCCAGGCCGGACTGGCCGATGCCGTAGACGTCCTTTGCGACATAGGGCAGGAGGCCGAGGAAGAACGGATAGGCGAGGAGGTTGACCAGGAAGGCCATGCTGAATGCGCCGAGCAGGTCGCCCTTGTTCCAGACGTAATGGACCGCCTCGTTCAGACCGGCGAGCACCTTCACCGCCGCGGCGTCGGCCGACCCTTTCGGCGCGCGGGGGGATGAGCCCGCGAGGCCCAGCGAAAGCAGGAACGCGGTGACGTACATCGCGGTCACCACCGCGTAGGCCGGGCCCATGCCGATGAGGGCCACGCCGCCGGTGCCGGCGAGCGCGCCCGCGACCTTTGCGGTGTCGGAGGTGGTCCGCGAGATGCCGAGCGCTCCCATCAGCATCTCGGGGCGCATGGTCTGTCCCACCAGGACGTTGCGCATCGCCATGTCGGAGGGCCGCATCAGGCCCGCGATCGCGGATATCGCGAACACGTGCCAGGTCGCGAGCGTTCCGGTCCAGGTCAGCACCGTCAGAACGGCCGCAAGCAGCGCATAGGCGCCCCGCGTGAGGCAGAGCAGCGCGCGCACGCCGATGCGGTCTCCCGCGGCGCCGAAGAACGGCGAAAAGAGGGACCCGAGCCACGCCAGCGCGCCAAAGATCACCAGCTGCTGGACCGAGCCGGTGACGCTGAGCACGTACCAGCCGAGGATCAGCGCCTCCATGTCGAAGGCCCAGGACGTGACGAGGTCCGCCGGCCACTGGAAACGGAAGCTGCGAACGCCGAAGGGCGCGAGGGCCGGGTTGGCCACGGCGACGCGCGCGGGCACCCTACCGGACCCGCAGGACCAGCTTGCCGCGCAGGTGGCGCGCTTCGCTCACGCGGTGCGCGGCCGCCGCCTCGGCGAGCGGATATTCGACGATGGCCGGGAGCGGAACGACGCCCTGCACGACCAGCGCCGCGACCCGCTCGAGATGCGGCCGGTCGCGGTCGACCTTCGGCCGCAGCGACGTGGCATCGGGACGCGGGGAGGCCGGGGCGCTCGCGCCCACGGCGATGCTGGCGAGACGCCCGCCGGGACGCAGCACCGCGAAGCTTCTCAGGGTGACGTCCCCGCCCACCGTGTCGAACACCGCATCGCAGCCGGAGACGAGCCTCGCGAAGTCCTGCGCGCGGTAGTCGATCGCCTGGTCCGCGCCGAGCGCGCGCACGTAATCGTGGTTCGCCGCGCTCGCGGTGGTGAGGACGCGCGCGCCGAGGTGTCTGGCGAGCGCGATGGCGAAGCTGCCGACGCCGCCGGCGCCGCCATGAATGAGGATCGTCTCGCCTGCCTTCAGCCCGAGCGTGTCCTCGAGCGAGACTAGCGCAGTCAGCCCCGCCAGCGCGATCGACGCGCATTGCACGTGCGTCAGGCGCTCGGGCTTGCTTGCGAGGATCTGCTGCCGGATCGCGATCTTCCCGGCGTAGGCGCCTTCGCGCGGCACCTCGCACACGCCGAACACCGCGTCGCCGGCCTTGAAGTCCTGCGCGCCCTCGCCGAGCTCGGCCACCACCCCCGAAAAGTCCCTGCCGGGGACGTGCGGAAACTCGATGCCGTGGGAATACTGTCCCGCGCGCATCTTCCAGTCGGCCGCATTGACGCTCGCCGCGTGGATGTCGACGACGACTTCCCCGGCGCCGGGGACCGGATCCGG
>CAYQQT010000777.1:0-1909 GCA_964419375.1 uncultured bacterium | reverse complement strand
GCGCCGGCGCCGCCGTGCTCGGCTCACGCGTGAGCATCGAGGACGGGGTGGTGACGTACGTCGCGCGGGGCGCCGGCGACGCGCTCACGCGCTACCACGTGGAAGACCTGGACCTCACGCTCGCCGGCGTCGGCTCCCAGATCACGTTCAAGGGTGAGGCCCGCGTGAAGCCGGGCGACGTCTCCGTCAAAGTCTCCGACGGTGTCATCGCGCTCAGTGGCGCCCGGAGCCTGATGGAGTCCGCGGTGCGCGCCAAGGTGACGGTGGACGGCAAGGACATCACGGAGCTCGCGAAGGCGGCGGCCGGAGAGAAGGCCACGCTCGGGGGCGGCATCAAGGGCACCCTCGCCGTGGGGGGCACGGTAGGGGCGCCGACCGCCTCCGGCGACCTCGAGCTGTCGAAGCTCACGGTGACGCAGGTGAACCCGCAGTGCCCGGAGCCGAAGCGGCGCACGCTCGCCATTCCCACCGTCAAGATGAACGCGGCCTACGGCGACGGCCGCCTCATCGGGCGCCCGCTCACGACGTCGATCGGCAGCGGCACCATCACCACGGCGGTGCTCGTGACGCTCGACGGCGGCGTGCGGGTGCAGATGTCCGACCTCGGCATCAAGGCCCTTCCGCTCGACAAGGTCCTCGTCGACTTCCTCTGCCAGGGCTACGCGGTGACGGGGCCGATGGACCTCACGGGCGCGCTCGCGTTCAGCGCCACCGACGTGTGGAACACGCTGTCGGGCCCGGGGCAGCTGCGCATCGGCCCCGGCAAGGTGGTGGGCTCGCAGGCGCTCGCGCTCGTGGGGGGCGTGGTGAGGCTGGGCGGCGCCGTCTCCTCGCTGCTCAACGCCGAGCTGCCGCGCAACCTGGGCAGCTCGCCGCTCGAGTTCGACTCCATCGCGGGCACGTACCAGGTGGCGAACGGCGTCGTGACCACGCGTGACCTGCTCTACACGAGCCGCGCGATGAAGGTGGCGCTGGCGGGGGAGTATGCGCTCGGCAGCGGGCGCATGAACCTCGACATGGTGATCAACACCGGCAAGAGCGAGGTGAAGGCGAAGGTGACCGGAACGTCGGCGTCGCCGTCGGTGCGCGTGCTGCCGTCCTCCCTGCTCGGCGATCCCAAGGGCGTGGACAAGGGTCTGGGAGACCTCCTGCGACGCCTGCGCTAGCCCCGGCGTGCCCCGGGTGCGGACAGCATGTGACGCGGCGGTGCCGCCGTGCCGGTCTCTCCGAGCGTCTCGTCAGCGTGTTCGGCGTCTATCCCTTCCGCTGCCAGGCGTGCGCGCGGCGCTTTCGCGCGCGCTCGGCCGTGCGCGTGCCGGTGGACCGCCGCGAGTACGAGCGCGTTTCCGTGCGGCTGCCCGCGACGTTCGTCACCCATCACCAGTCGGGACAGGGCGAGATCAGCGACCTCTCGTTGGGCGGCTGCACCATGCGCACCCAGGCGGCGCTCGCCAACGGCGATGCGCTGCGCCTGTCCTTCCACCTGCCGCGCGCGCCCGTGCCCATCGTGATCGACGTCGCGCTGGTGCGCTCGACGCCGTCCGGCACCGCCGGACTGCAGTTCCAGCAGATGTCGGCCGCCGAGCACGCGCGGCTGCGTGCGCTCATGGGCGCGCTCGTGGGGCGGCCCGATGGCCTCGGCCCGCGCACGGCGATGGGTCGGGGGCTTGACGTCCTCAACAGCCCTTCCGTGTGGGCGACGGTGTTCATCCTCCTCGCCGCCGCCGTGGTGGCGACCGTGTTCCCGCTCTTCTCCAGGTGCGTCTGGGGCCTGACGTGCTGAGCGCGTGGGGATTGATTAGATGGGGGGCCTCGAAGGGCCCCCAACCCCCCCGACGCTCGGCAGCGCCCCGGCAAAGCCGTGGCGCTCCTCGATAGCGCTACCGAGCGCGGGGGGTTGGGAGGCCCT
>CAYQQT010000776.1:0-1912 GCA_964419375.1 uncultured bacterium | reverse complement strand
TCCCCACCGGAAGAATGCGCCATTTCGTTTTTCCACACCAATCGGGACACCGCCCCTCACCCCGCTCATCGTGGTCGTGTGCGCCATCGGCTCCTACGCCGTCCACAACAGCATGATTGACATCTGGTACATGCTGATCTTTGGCGTGATCGGCTATGTCTTCAAGAAGCTCGACTACCCGCTGGCCCCCCTCGTGCTCGCCCTCGTCCTGGGCGATCTCGCCGAGAACGCGCTGCGCCAGAGCCTCATCATGTCGCAGGGCTCGCTGGGCATCTTCGTGACGCGCCCGATCGCGGGCGCCCTCACCGGCGTCGCCTTCCTCTTCTTCGTGCTGCCCGCGCTCACGCCGTGGTGGCGGCGCGTGCGGGGCGGGCCGGCGGCGTCGGCACTGCCTTGATTCCCGCGTCGGTGGAGGTGCACGCATGGGATTTCTGAGCGACCCGGAGTTCTGGGCGCGGTGGCTGAGCATCGTGATCATCGATCTCACGCTCGCGGGCGACAACGCCCTCGTCATCGCGCTCGCCGTGCGCACGCTGCCGCGCAAGCAGCAGTTCTGGGGACGGATGTGGGGCTCGCTGGGCGCGGTGGCGCTCCGGCTCGCCTTCATCACCGCCATCACCTACCTGCTGAAGATCCCCTTCTTACAAGTGGTGGGCGGCCTGCTGCTGATCTGGATCGCGCTGAAGCTGGTCCGTCAGGAATCTGGCGCAGAAGGCCACGTCAAGCAGGGGACATCCCTGTGGGAGGCGGTGTGGGTCATCATCGTGGCCGACGTCGTGATGAGCCTGGACAACGTGCTCGCGGTGGCGGCCGCGGCCCACGGTGATCTCGTCCTCGTCATCTTCGGTATCGCGCTCTCGCTGCCCCTGGTGGTGTGGGGGAGCGGGATCCTCGCACGCCTGATGAACCGGTTCCCGTGGATCATCTGGATCGGAGGCGGGATCCTGGGCTACGTGGCGGGCGAGATGATCCTGAAGGATCGCCTCGTCCACGATTGGCTCGGCACGTGGGCGGACACGCTGCGCCTTCCCGTCGCCCTCACGCTGGCCGCCATCATCACGGCGCTGGGTTGGTGGTACGCCCAGCGCGGACGGCGCGCGGCGAAGATGCCGGAGAACCTCTGAGCATGGAGCTGTCACCCATCAAGTCGACGCGCATCTATCAAGAGATCGTCCGACAGGTGAAAGGCATGATCGCCGAGGGACGGCTCAAGAGCGGCGACCAGCTCCCCCCGGAGCGGGAGCTCGCGGAGAAGTTCGTGGTGAGCCGGACCTCCGTGCGGGAGGCGCTGCGCGCCCTGGAGAGCCTCGGCCTCGTGGAGATCCGTCCCGGGGAGGGCACCTTCGTGCGCGAGGTGTCGATCGAGACGCTCATCGAGCCGCTCGCGCTCATCATGGTCTCGCAGCGCGAGGCCATCGGCGAGCTGTTCGAGGCGCGCCGGCTCCTCGAGCCCACTATCGCCGCCCTCGCCGCCACCCGCGCCACCCCGGAAGAGATCCACGAGATGGAGCGCATCCTCGAGCAGCAGGCCAAGGAGATCGCGACGGGCAAGACGGGGCTCGCCGAGGACGCCGCCTTTCATGCCGCCATCGGGACGGCCGCGCACAACCGGGCCATCACGCGCATCGCGCACGCGGTGATGGACCTGCTCACGCAGAGCCGCGAGGAGTCGTTGAACACGCCGGGACGGCCGAACCGCTCGCACGAAGACCACAAGAGGATTGTGGCCGCCATCGCCGCGCGCGACGACGCGGGCGCGCGCCGCGCCATGCTCGATCACCTCGAAGCGGTGGAGACGCTCGTGCTGGGGCCCGAGGCGCGGGACGGCGCGCGCCGGCCCTCCCGCCGCGCCGCAGGCGCGCCTGTCGCTGGTCAATGAAAATGTCATCCCAACTGCAACGTGAAAATGTCA
>CAYQQT010000775.1:0-1913 GCA_964419375.1 uncultured bacterium | reverse complement strand
TCAATGCCGGACGGCGCCCGTTTCCGCGTAGGGCGGGGCGTAGATGACGAGGACCTTCACGGGCTCCTCGCTCACCGTGGTGAACACGTGCGGCACGTCGGCGGGGAAGAACACGGAGTCGCCCGGTCCCAGCTCGCCCACGGCCTCGTCGCCGATCTCCACACGCGCCCGGCCTTCGAGCACGTAGCAGACCTGCTCGATCCCCGGGTGCGAATGCTTGAGCGCGCCCCCGCCCTTCTTCACGGTGCCGAGCACCACTTCCAGCCGGGTGGCGCCCACGTTGTCGCGGCCGATGAGGCGGCGGTTGACGGTGTCGTCGTGGTTGGCGGGCGAGTAGGGCGTGACGTCCTGGTGACGCACGACGTAGCGCCGGGCGCTCATGCGGGCCGGATCACGCGCGGCGCTCCGCGCACGCGCGCTCGACCTCCTCGATGGTCTTCGGCGTCCCTGCCGTGAGGATCTCGCACCCGCCGGCGGTGATGACCACGTCGTCCTCGATGCGGATACCGATGCCGCGGTACTCGGCGGGGATGGGGTGCGTGACTTTCTTGGCGCGCGCCTTCTCTTCGTCTTCCAGCTTGCGCGCGGCCGTCATGCCGAGGCGGTAGCGGCGCTCCCACATCTCCTCTTCGCTGTACTCGCGCAGGTCGTAGGTCGCGCTCTCCCGCTCGGGATCGAAATAGAGGCCGGGCTCCACCGTGAGCACCATGCCGGGCTCGAGCACGCGGGACTCGCGCGCGATGCGGTAGTCGCCCACGTCGTGGACGTCCATGCCGAGCCAGTGGCCGGTGCCGTGCATGTAGAACTCACGGTAGTGGTGCATGGCGAGCGACTCCTCCACGCTGCGCGGCAGCACGCCGAGGGCGACCAGGCCCTCGGTCAGCACGCGGCGGGTGGCGTCGTGAATGGCCTCGTACCGGTTCCCCGGCCTCGCGGCGGCAATGCCGGCGAGCTGCGCCTTCAGCACCAGCTCGTAGAGGTTACGCTGGGGCGGCGTGAAGCGGCCGTTGACGGGAAACGTGCGCGTGATGTCGGCGCTGTGGTAGCCGAACTCGCAGCCGGCGTCGATGAGCAGCAGGTCGCCGTCCTCCATCTTCCGGTTGTTCTCGGTGTAGTGGAGGATGCACGCGTTGGGCCCCGAGGCGACGATGGACGGATAGCCGTTGCGCATGGAGCCGTGGGAACGGAACACGTACTCGATAGCGGCCTGCACCTGGTACTCGTACATGCCGGGCCGCGCCACGCGCATGGCCTCGGTGTGGGCGTCGCGGCTGATCTCGCAGGCGCGACGGTGCAGCGCCAGCTCGGCGGGCGAGCGCCGCAGCCGCAGCTCGTGGATGAGGGGCCCCGGGTCCTCGACGCGCACGGGCGTGGTGAAGCCCCGCGAGCGGATGGCGCGCAGCTCGGTGAGCATGCGGACGATCCGCGGATCGTAGGCCGCGTTGCCGAGACGGTAATAGAGCGTGTGGCGGTCCAGCAGGTAGCCGCGCAGCCTCTCGTCGAGCTCGTCGATGCGGTAGGCGGCGTCGGCGCCATAGGTGGCGATGGCGCCCTCGACCCCCGCGCGCCGGCCGTTCCAGATCTCCATCTCGCGATCGCGAGGCCGCACGAAGAGCACGAAGCGCTCCTTGGCGTGGGCGGGGTTGATGACGGCCACGGCCTCCGGCTCGTCGAAGCCGGTGAGGAAGAAGAAGTCGGAATTCTGGCGGAACTCGTAGTGCACGTCGCCGTTGCGGCCGATCTCCTGCGCGCCCGGAATGATCGCGATGGAGTCGCCGATGGCCGCCGTGAAGTGCTGGCGGCGCTCGAAGAACGGCGCGAGGTCGTTGCTCGTCATCGTGTCCGCTTCTCCCGCTCGGCCTTGTATTGTTCGGTGGCGAGCGCCTTGGCCTGCGTGCCGGCGTCGATCAGCG
>CAYQQT010000774.1:0-1920 GCA_964419375.1 uncultured bacterium | reverse complement strand
GCTCCTTCATCGCGGGCACCGTGGGTGTCGTGCTCCTCATGGCGTTCTCGCCGCTGCTCGCGCGCTGGGCGCTGTCGTTCGGGCCGCCGGAGACGTTCGCGCTCATGCTGCTCGGGCTCACCACCGTCACCGGCCTCACGGGCGACAACGCGGTGAAGGGCTACATCAGCATGGTGGTCGGGCTCATGCTGTCGATGGTCGGCTTCGACATCATCTCGGGCGACGCCCGCTACACGGGCGGCATCAACGAGATGCTGGACGGTATCGACTTCCTGCCCGTGGCCATCGGGCTCTTCGGGATGGGCGAGGTCCTCGTCGGCGCCGAGCAGGCGGCCGCCACCAAGATCCTCGACGCGCGCTACGGACTGCGCGACGTGTGGCCCACCGCCGTCGACTGGGCGCGCAGCCGGTGGGCCATCGTGCGCGGCACCGTCCTCGGCTTCTTCATCGGCGTGCTCCCCGGCGCCGGGCCCACCATCGCGTCCTTCCTCGCGTACACGGTCGAGAAGAAATTGTCGGCGCACCCGGAGCAGTTCGGCCACGGCGCCATCGAGGGCGTGGCGGCGCCGGAGTCGGCCAACAACGCGGCCTCGGCGGGCGCCATGGTGCCCATGCTCACGCTCGGCATCCCCGGCTCCGCCACCACCGCCGTCATGCTGGGCGGGCTCATGATGTGGGGGCTGCGGCCCGGGCCGCTGCTCTTCGAGAAGAACCCCGATTTCGTCTGGGGGCTCATCGCCTCGCTGTACATCTCCAACGTGCTGCTGCTCGTGCTCAACGTCGGCTTCATCCCGCTCTTCGTGCGGGCGCTGACAATTCCCTACGCGATCCTCATGCCGCTCATCATCGTGTTCTGCATCACGGGCGCGTACTCGCTCAACAACAAGGCGTGGGACGTCGGGCAGATGCTGGTCTTCGGCGTGCTCGGCTACGGGATGAAGAAGCTCGACTACTCGCCCGCCGCTCTCACCCTCGCCCTCGTGCTGGGCCAGCTCGCCGAGCGCTCGCTGCGGCAGTCCATGATCATCTCCGACGCCGGCCTTCTCATCTTCTTCACGCGCCCCATCGCCGCCGTCCTCACCACGCTCGCGCTCGCCGCGGTGGCGGTGCCCATCGTGAGCGGCCTCCGGCGGTGGCGGACGGCGCGCGCGGGGTGAGCGAGCATCCCTTCGACACCGACACCCGGGTCGAGGCCGTCGCCGGCGACGCGTTCGCGGCCACGATCACCGACCGGTGGAACGCGATCGGCGGCCGCCCCAATGGCGGCTACGTCCTCACCGTGTGCCTGCAGGCGCTGCGCCGCGTGATGCCGTTCCCCGATCCTCTCGTCGCCTCGGCGTTCTTCCTGCGGCCCACGATGCCGGGTCCGGCGGACATTCGCACGGAGATCGCCCGTGCTGGACGCAGCATGGCCACGGGCACGGCCCGGCTCGTGCAGGCCGGCAAGGAACGCGTTCGCGTCACCGCCACCTTCACCGAACTCGCGCGCGCCACCGGCCGCACGCTGATCGTCGGCGAGCGACCCGACCTGCCGCCGGTGGACAAGGCCATCGACCCCCTCGGCGGGCGCGCGATGGCGGGGCTGCCCATCACCGAGCGCGTCGAATACCGCACGGCCACGATGCCGGGATGGATGCAGGGCAAGCCGGGCGGTGATCCGAGCATGCAGTTCTGGCTGCGGTTCAGGGACGGCCGCGAGGCCGACGTGCTCGCGCTGGCGTTGCTGGTGGACGCCGCGTATCCCGCCGTCATGGAGATCGGCGCCACGGGATCGTCCACGCTCGAGCTCACGGTGCATCTGCGCGCCCATCCCGCGCCCGGCTGGCTCGCGTGCCGCGCCACCACGCGCTACGTGATCGGCGGCTATCACGAGGAAGACTTCGAGATCTGGGACTCGACGGGCACCCTCGTGGCCCAATC
>CAYQQT010000773.1:0-1931 GCA_964419375.1 uncultured bacterium | reverse complement strand
AGGCGCAGGCGAGCGCATAGATGTCCTCCACGCCTTCGGGCAGGCGATGCTCCCGCCACGAGCGGCCGCCGTCCTCGGTGCCGAAGACCTGGCCCGTGCGGCTGACGCAGTAGACGCGGTCGGCGTCGGTCGGGTGCAGCGCGACGGCCATCATTGTCGTCTCCGCCTTGACGCCGTGGTCGAAGCGCTTCCACGTCTCGCCCACGTCGTCGCTGCGGTAGAGCGAGCCGTCCTCGCTGCGCGCGGCCGGACTGAGGCACGCGTACATCACGCGCGAATCTTGAGGACTGACGCGGATGTCGCGGCCGTACGTCAGCGGCGAGAAGCGGCCGACCTCCATGTCGCGCCAGCGCGCGCCGTCGGCGCTGGAGAAGAGGCCCATGCGGATGGCCGCGTACACGGTGCCCGGCTTCGCGGCCGTCAGCGCCAGCGCGTGGACGTCCAGCATGCCCTCGATCTCGGTGTCGCTCACGATCCGGCTCTTGAGGTGCGGCAGGTCGGCGAGCTTCGCCAACGCCTCGCTGCAGTCCTTCCACGTCTCGCCGCCGTCGTCGCTGCGCATGACGCCGCCGACCTCGAGGGCCGCCCACACCGTCTCCGGCTTGGCGGGATCGACGGCCAGCCGCATCACTCGGCACGCGAACGGCATCTTCACGCGCTCCGGCTGCACGGCCTTCGGCAGCCGGCGCCACGTGTCGCCGCCGTCGTCGCTGCGGAACACGCCCACGGGCGAGGTGCCGGCGTAGAGCCGCCGCGGATCGCTCGGATGGACGGCGATCGACCACACCTGCAGACCGGGCTCGGGCAAGCCCAGCCGCTCCCAGGAGTCGCCGCCGTTCGTGCTCCGGTAGGGCCCGTCCTGGGTGCCGATATAGACGACGTCGGGATTGCTCGGGTGGACGGTAATCGCCTGGACGTGGGTGGGCTCGGACAGCCCCTTGGTGAGCTGTTCCCAACCGCCGGCGCCCACGCGCCGGAAGATGCCCGGGCGCTTGCCCGACGTCCACTGCCCCACCCCGACGTAAACGCGCGACGGTCTCGACGGATTGGCCATGGTCGGATCCTTTCGTCGAAGGTTTCGGCGGTACCATAGCACGCCGGGCCCGACGCGGCCCGCGATCGGGAGGCGACATGAGGCTCGCGGGAAAAGTGGCGCTGATCAGCGGGGGCGCGCGCGGCATGGGCGCGGCCGAGGCCAAGATGTTCGCGCGCGAGGGCGCGCAGGTGGTCATCGGCGACGTGCGGGACGACGAAGGCCGCGCCGTCGAGGCGGAGATTGCCGCCAAGGGCGGCAAGGCGGCGTACGTGCGGCTCGACGTCACGCGCGAGGCCGACTGGCAGGCGGCCGTCGCGCTGGCCGAGCAGCGTTTCGGCAAGCTCAACGTGCTCGTGAACAACGCGGGCATCAGCGCGGCCGGCCGCGTGGAGGACACGCCGCTCGCGGATTGGCAGCGCGTGATGGAGGTCAACGCCACCGGCGTGTTCCTCGGCAGCAAGGCCGCCATCCCGGCCATGCGGCGCGCGGGCGGCGGCTCGATCGTCAACATCTCGTCGCAGCTCGGCCTCGTCGGCACCGACATCACGAGCCCGATGTATCCCGCCTCCAAGGGCGCCGTGCGCCTGCTCACCAAGGTCACGGCGATCCAGTACGCGAAAGAGGGCATCCGCGCGAACTCGGTGCATCCCGGCCCGATCGTGACGCCGATGACCGAGAAGCGCCGCGCCGATCCCGCCATCTACCAGCTGATGCTCTCGCGCATCCCGCTCGGCCGGTACGGCGAGCCCGAGGAGGTCGCCTACGCCGTCCTCTATCTCGCCTCCGACGAGTCCGCGTTCGTGACCGGCAGCGAGCTGGTCATCGACGGCGGCTGGACGGCGCAGTGACGGCGCCGCTGCTGCTGCGCGGCGGGCTCGTCGGCGGGCGCCGCCAG
>CAYQQT010000772.1:0-1933 GCA_964419375.1 uncultured bacterium | reverse complement strand
CCCGCGCGGATGGCGCGGATGATGGCGTCGCGCTCGCGGGCGGCGTCGACCTCGATCCAGGCGCGGCCGAAGTGGGGTGGACGGTGCGCGTCGTCGGTGGCCAGCTTCACGAGCGGGATCTCGTTGGTGTCGTAGAGCGGGCGGTAGTGGCCGGTGTCGGTGACCTCGATCGCCTCCAGCGGCCATCCGGCCCGGCGAATCTCGCGCATGCGATCGACGGTCTCGTCGACCGACAGCTTGTAGCGGGCGGGGTGATTCAGGATGTACAGCGTCTCCGTGTCGCCCTGCACCCGTCCCACGTGCTGCGCGAAGCGGCCGTAGTCCAGCTCGACCCCGCGGAAGAGCAGCAGCTTCGGGGCGAGCGCGTTCAGCGTCTCCGTGTAGCCCGGCTGCACGAGGTTGTCGTGGCCGAAGTGGTCGGTGATGGCGAGGAAGTCGTAGCCACGCCGCTCGTACTCCTCCACCAGCCCCGCCGGCGTCTTCGTGCCGTCCGAGAACGTCGTGTGCGCGTGGAGGTTTCCGCGCAGCAGCGCCATCAGGCCCTGCCTCGCGCGTGGGCAGCGATCTCGTCGAGCCGGGCCAGCCACACGCGCGGGGCGTGACGGGCGTGGTCCACGAGCTCGCGCAGGCAGGCGAAGCGCGAGGGCCGACCGATGATCTGCGGGTGGAAGGTGAAGTTGACGACCCCTCCCATCTCGCAGATGCCGTCGAACTCGGTGAGCCAGCCCTGCAGCACCGGCCCCGGCGCCTGGATGGAGCGCTGCCCCGTGAACATGAAGAAGGGCGCGTCGTCGAGAACCCACGACACCGGAATCTCTACCAGCGCTCGGCCGTCGATGGCGGGATGCAGGTACGGATGCACGCGGTCCATCATGTTCGACGAGTACTCGAAGCCGTGACGGGCCAGCAGCGGCAGCGTGCGCTCCGACAGCTGCCACGCGGGCGCGCGGTAGCCGACGGGCCGGCGCCCCGCGTGAGTGGTGATGACCTCGATGCTGCGCACGAGGATCTTCTCTTCCTGGGCGGCGTCCAGCTCGCTCACGCGCTCGTGCACGTCGCCGTGACAGCCCACCTCGTGACCGCCGGCGACGATCGCGCGCACGGCGTCCGGGTAATGCTCGACGACCCACGCCGGGATGAAGAACGAGGCCCGCAGCTCGGCCGTCTTCAGCAGAGCCAGGATCATCGGCAGCGCTTCCACGACGCCGTACCGGCCCTGCGAGAGCGTGACGGGCTCGGAGACGCCGCGCGCCATCCACAGGGTTTCGGCGTCGAGGTCGAAGGTGAAGGCGCACGCGGCGCGAGCGCCGCCGGGCCAACCGGACACCGACATGAGCGTCAGCGCGGGGCGCGCTTGGCGCTGGCGGGCGGCGGGCCGTCCCAGGTCACCGAGAACCCCAGCGCGAACCAGCCGGTGTTCTCGCGCCATTCGCGCGCGGGCGAGCCCACGGGGGGATTCGGCGCCGTCCAGCCGGACAGGCCCATCCGGCCGGTGCTCGTCGTCGTCTCATACGTCCGCGTCATGGGCTCGATGAAGGCGGGATCGTGGTCCACGTGCGTGCCGCGATTGGGATAGACGTCGGCGTCGGGGAGCGGACGGGTCGTCTGATCGTGCAGCGGCGGTGGAAGCACCCTCAGCTCGGGCTCCGTGGTTTGCCGGGACGTCTCGATGTCGACCTGCTGGGCCGATGCCGGAAGCGCGGCGAGGAGCGTCATGCCGATGATTCCGAAGAATATCCGCATGAGCCCATTCTACCGGAGGGATCGATGGATGCCTAGCGGATGGCAGAAGGCTCACGCACGACAGAGGTGTGCGACCTCGCGCACGTCGCCGAGGCTGTCGAGGGCAAGCACCGCGCGCTCCAGCGCGGCCACGCGGGCGCCGTCGAGGGCGCGCCGGGCGTTGTCGCGGAACTTGTCGACGACGGCGCCC
>CAYQQT010000771.1:0-1933 GCA_964419375.1 uncultured bacterium | reverse complement strand
CCGTCCACAACTCGCGCACTCCGTGGAGGCGGCACAGGGCCGCCACTCGGGCGTCGTGCACCTGTGGTCCGGCGATGCGCCCATCACTTAGCCCGACACGCAGGAGGGCCCAATAGGCCTCGCTCTCTGCGAGCACGACCCAAACTCGGCGCCTCGAGCCACGCCTCGACCTGATCCAGCGCAACGTCGAGCGGCGTCGGCGGGGCAAAGATCTGTGGATGCGTGACGATCGCGAGAAACTCGTGGAGGCACGGCCACGGGATCGCCCACGGCGCTCGCCCCTCGGCGAGCTCGACGATCCGGCCGGACGCCGTGTCGTCTTCCGACACGCGGTGCTCGCGCAGCGGGGAGGCAAGCGTATTGGCGGCGGCGACGGCGTCCTGGATCGCGTTGTCGGGCGGCGACCTCAGAGCGAGCCGACGCGGTTGCGCCCGGCGCGCTTGGCTTCATAGAGCGCGCGGTCGGCCACCTCGATCAGCCGGTCGGTCGACAAGTCCGCCGCGGACACGTCGTCGGGCGCGGCGGCGATGCCGGCGGTGATCGTCAGGCGGTGGCCCCCGAAGGGGAACGTCTCGATGAGTCTCCGGATCCGCTCCGCGTACTTCAGCGACCCCGCCTTCGGCGTGTTGGGCAGCATGGCCGCGAACTCGTCACCGCCGAGCCGGGCGATCACGGAGGAGCCGCGCGTCTGCCCCATGATCAGGCTGCCGAGGGCTTGCAGCGCCCGGTCGCCCACGGGGTGGCCGAAGTTGTCGTTGATGGACTTGAAGTGGTCGAGATCGAAGAGGACGATGGAGAAGGGCTCGCCATGGCGCTGGTGGCGCTTGATCTCCTCCTCCAGCCGCACCTTGAAATAGCGGCGGTTGTACGCCCCCGTGCCGGGATCGACGAACGACATCTCGGTCAGCCGCGCGTGATCGATGGCGATCGTGGCTTGCGTGCCGAGCGCCTGCACGAGGCGTTCGTCGGCCGGGTCGAAGGGGACGACGCTGCCCGCGGCGTCGAGGGCGTTGAGCAGCTGGAGCACGCCCACGTTGTTGCCCGCGCGGTCGGTGAGCGGAACGACCAGCGCCGACTCCGTCCTGTACGAGGTCTTCGCGTCCCACGCCCGGTAGAAGCTGTAGGGCGTGCCGGCGGGGAGGGCGTAGACGTCGGCGACGTTGAGGATCTGGCCCGAGCAGGCGACGTAGCCTGCCAGGCTGAGGGCGTCCGCCGCGAGATGCTCGTACTCGAGCCGCGCCTTCATCGCCTGCAGATTGATGCTTCTCTCCAGGCGATCGTTCTGGATGACCGCCACCGTCAGGTCGGGGCCGCGCCGGATGAACAGCGTGCCCGCCTCGGCGTTCGTAAGGCGCCGCGCCTCGAGGACGACGCGCTCAATGAGCGGCACGAGATCGCGCTCGGCCATGACGCCGATGCCGATCTCGACCAGCGCCTCCAGGGCCCGCGTGCGCCGGGCGCGTCGCTCGCCATCGGGGCGGCCGGCTTGCCGCGGCTCGCCGGGTGCCCCGACGCTCTGACTCGTCTGAACGTCGCTGATCGCCGCCAATCGGATCGTCATGCCCTTCACTTATGCAAGCACCGGGCTAGATCTGTGCCCGTGATAAAGCCCTGAATAACAACGTATTCTCCGGTCGGGCGGAGCGCTCCGGCTAGATTCTGACCGGCATGGTCAGAATCTAAACTCCACCCGTCACCGTCTCCGGCGAGCCATGCAGGATCGTGGTGGCGGCGAGGTCGTCGTAGTAGAAACAATTGTCTGCACCGTCGTGGATGAGACGACCACCGAACGTATCGTGCGGGGCATGGCGAACGATGATCTTGATGTACGTCGCTGAGTTTCGTTACACCGCCTTAGAGGAGCCTGTCGGAATATCGAGGAGCGCCACGGCTTTGCCGAGGCGCTGCCGAGCGCTTGGGGGGCTTGGGGGGC
>CAYQQT010000770.1:0-1936 GCA_964419375.1 uncultured bacterium | reverse complement strand
TCAACGTGGGGCATCGGCCCCATGACATTGATGCGCTCGACTCATGGACGGCGTTGCCGCTCGCAGACAGGATGACGGCACGGAACACCTACGGGAGGCTGCCATGAATCCGACGACCGTGATCCCCCTGCTCATCGCCATCGCGGTGGTCTTCGTCGTGCTGCCCGTCGCGATCGCTGCCTACAGGTTCTACCGCGCGCCTCAGACCGTGCGCTGCCCGCTGAGGCGCACGAAGGCAACCGTCACGGTGGATGCGCAGCGGGCCGCACGCGCGGCTGTCGTGGGGAGCCAGGCGCTGTCAGCCATCGCGTGCTCACTTCTGGTGGAGCCCCCGGACTGCCGGACGGAGTGCCTCACCGGCAAGGAAGCCGCCACCCGCGCGTGACGATGGCCGCCGCCACCGACGTCCCCACCGCGGTGACGGCGAGCCAGACCAGCACGCCGGACAGGGCGACGGCGTGCGCCAGCGGCCGACCACCCAGGCCGACGGCGGCCTGTGACGTGCGCAGGATCACCGCGGCGAGGAGGGCCCAGAAGGTCACGCCACGCAGCCACGGCCATCGCAGCGGCGTGCCTTCGAGCACGGGGATGAGACGAAACGTCATCGCGGCCACGACCGACGTGAGGAAGCCCACGGTGACGAGATGGCGGACGGCATCGGCGACAAGACGCGCCGGCGGCCACCCTGCCCACGCGAGGGGGACGGCCACCGTCGCGCCGGCAGCGGCGGCCGCCACGCAGGCCAGCGCGAGACGGAACAGACGCGTCTCGGCGGCGCTGCGCGAGACCATGGGCAGCGCGCGCCGCGCGCGGCGCAGCGCTCCCCCGCCCACGACAGCGACGAGGATCGTGCCGACCGCGACGACGTCACCGAGCCGCGCGAGCACCGCTGATGGCCGCGTGTCCAGCGACTCGAGCTGCGACGCGGCGGCAAGGCCGATCGCGAGCGCCAGCAGCGCGGGAATCATGCGAGCGACGGCGGGCGGCACGTGCCAGTCCACGACGAACATGGGTCCCGCGCGAAGAAGGACACCGAGGACCCAGCCGATGACGCCCCCCACCAGCGCCATCGCGTAGACGACCTGCAACCCGGCGGGGTCAGGGCCCGGCAGCCCGGCCGCGATGGCCCTGATGCGCAGCGCGCTCTCCAGCGCGCACGCGCCCGCCAGCCACGCCGTGGCCAGCGCGAGATGCCGGCGAACCTGGCGCAGCGGCCGCGGATCCAGCATGCGCCATACCCACCCGCCGAACGCCCCGAACGCGGCGAACTGCAGCCCGGCGGCCACGGCAAGCCCCCCGGGGCTGGCGCCCCACGTCGCCCCCACGCGGAGCGCCGAAGCGAGCGCGAGGGACGCGACAAGCCACGGCGTGAGCGCGGTGGAGTGCACGGCGCGGCCGGTGAAGCGCGGCAGCAAGTGATGGGCGACGCCGACGATGAGCGTTCCGAAGAAGCCGAAGAGCTGCACGCCGGCGTGCGCCCGCACGATCTCGACAGACACGGCGGACGCGCCGAGGTACAGCCACGCGAGGATCCGGATACCGAGGGGCACCCCGATCAGGATCGTGGTGCCGAAGGCCAGCACCGCGAAGGGGCGGTACACGGACGGCTCCGGGCGGGCCGTCGGCGCGAGCATCGCGACGAGTCTACGCCATCCGGACGAGCCGCTCCAACGTCCCTCCCGGTGCGCCCGCCGCCCCGGAGTCGTCAGTGGCGGACGGGCAGGGGCGGCTCCCACTGGCGCCGGAACGCCGAGTCCAGGCACCGGCGCGTGCACGCCACCGCCTCCGACGGCTCGAAGGCGGTGCACGACTCCACGGCCACGAGGCGCCGGAACGGGAAGATCCCGCGGACCACGAACGCGACCTCGACGTCCCGGTCGGCGGCGGCGCAGCGGATGCTGCGGCGGCGGACGGGCCGCGAGGGGGCCCCGGCGGG
>CAYQQT010000769.1:0-1940 GCA_964419375.1 uncultured bacterium | reverse complement strand
CTCCGCCGCGGCGGTGCTCGGGGTCGTGGAAGAACTCCGCGTCCCAGAAGGCGGGGGTCCGATTGAAGAAGCCCGCCCGTCGCGGCCGGAGCGCGTCGTGGACGGGTGGGAGGATGCGCCTGGCCTCGGCGACGTCGACGAAGCGGACGCTTCCGGCCGGAGCGTGCGGCTGGCGGAAGTCGTTTCGGTGCCGCTCGACCGATATCCCCATCCGGAGCGTCCCGAGCCCGTAGCCGAAGCGCTGGTAGATCACCCCCTCCGATGCCCACAGGATCGCGAGGGGCTCCCCGCGCTCACGGACCTGCTCGAGCTGGGCACGCATCATCTGGCGCAGGATCCCCCGGCGCCGATGCGTTGGATGCACGCCGACGAGCGTCACCCCGGCTGCGGGCAGCATGCCGCCGGGGACGGTGAGCTCGAAGCTGAAGGCGCCCGCCGTGCCGACGATCCGGTCGCCGTCGTACGCCGCGATGGCCCGATCGGCCTCCGACAGCGGCTCGAGGACGGCCCAGTCCTCGTCCCGCAGCGTCCCCTGAAAGGCGGTCTCGCCTGCCTCGTAGAACGCACGGGCGTCACCGCTGAGGGGTCGGACCTCGATTCCCATGGCCGCCGATTATGGCGCGCCGCCTGCTTTATGCTCCCGCCGATGTTCCCGATCTCGGACGAGAACGAGCGCGGCCACGGCCCGGCCTACGTGAGCCTTCTCTTCATCGCGCTGAACGTCCTCGTCTTCGTCCTCCTCCAGGCCGGCGGCGGGGAGGCGGGCACCGGGTTCACCTACGGCTACAGCGCGGTGCCGTTTGAGATCACCAGTGGCACCGACCTCGTTGGGCCGGAGCCGATCACGATCGACGGCCAGACCGAGGTCATTCCGCAGTCGCCGGGGCCAAGCCCCATCTGGCTGACGCTACTGACGAGCATGTTCATGCACGGCGGCTGGCTCCACCTCGCGGGCAACATGCTCTTCCTCTGGATCTTCGGCGACAACGTCGAGCACCGCATCGGCCATCTCAACTACGCCCTCTTCTACGTTGCCGCCGGCGTGGCCGGCAGCCTCGCGCACATCCTCGTCGGGCCCGACTCGATCATCCCGAGCCTCGGCGCGTCGGGAGCCATCTCCGGCGTCCTCGGCGCCTACATCGTCCTCTTCCCCACCAACCGCGTGACCGTCTTCCTGTTCCGCTTCCTGCTGCCCGTGCCGGCGATCGTCGCCATCGGCATGTGGGCGGTCCTCCAGTTCATCAACGGCATCGGTGCGTTCGCGATCAGCGACCAGACCGGCGGCGTGGCGTACATGGCGCACATCGGCGGCTTCGTCGCCGGACTCGTCGCCGGAGTCGCCTTCCGCGGCATCTTCCACGAGCCGCGACACCCGCGCGGGACACCGGCGACGCTCTACCGATGACCGCCGCCTCCGAGGCGGCGGGCCTGTTCGGGCCGGAGAGCGTCTCGTGGCGGGTCGACCGCGAGATGATCGTGCTGGCGGGAGGCTCCTGCGCCCTCCTCATGCAGGCCGCGCACCCGGTGGTCGCCACGGGCGTCGTCGAGCACTCGACCTACGCCACCGATCCGTTCGGGCGCCTCCTCCGGACGCTTGTCACCAGCTACGAGGTGGTCTTCGGGAGCCGCTCGGAGGCCGATGCGGCGCTACGCCGCGTGAACGCGATCCACGCTTCGGTGCGTGGTCGACTCCCCGACACGGCGCGGACGTACACGGCCATGGACCCTGAGGCGCTGCTCTGGGTCCACGCCACCCTCGTCGACACCGCCCTGCGCGTCTACTCGCGGTTCGTGGCGCCGCTCTCGCCGGAGGATGAGCAGGGGTATTACGTGGAGTCCAGCCGGGTGGCGGCGGTGCTCGGCGTTCCACCGGCAGACCTACCCGCGACCATCCGCGAGCTGCGCGCGTGGATGGCCGACATGATCGACTCGGGCCGCGT
>CAYQQT010000768.1:0-1940 GCA_964419375.1 uncultured bacterium | reverse complement strand
GACGGAGCGCCGGCGGGCGTCACCGCGCGGGCGGGCCGGCCTCGCGCAGTCGGCGCTGAGCGGACCGGGCGGCGCTGAGGATGCTCACGTATCCCGTGCAGCGGCAGATGTTGCCGCGAAGCCCCGCCTTCAGCGCATCCTCCGATGCCTCCGGCTCCTCCTCGAGCAGCGCCTTGATGGTCATGATCATCCCCGGCGTGCAGAAGCCGCACTGAAAGCCGCTCTCCTCCAGAAACGCTTGCTGCACGGGATGCAGGCGCCCGTGGCGCGCGAGGCCTTCGATGGTCTCCACGCGCCGGCCGCGCGCCTCCCAGGCCAGCAGCGTGCACGACGACACGGGCAGCCCGTCGAGCAGCACCGTGCAGGCGCCGCACACCTCGCTGTCGCACGAGCGCTTGCTGCCGGTGAGCCCGAGCCGCTCGCGCAGCACGTCGAGCAGGAAGTCGCCCGTCTCCACCTCCACCTCGGTGGGCGCGCCGTTGAGGGTGAGGGTGATGCGCACGGGCGCCGGACCCGCGGTGGCCGTCACGCGCTTGATTGACATGGGGGGCCGCGGCGGGCCCCCCAAGCCCCCCCCGCGCGGCCGGCGGCGGTGGCGAGCGCGCGCGAGACGAGCACCGCCGCCACCTCGCGCTTGTAGTCGGCCGAGCCGTGGAGATCCGACACGACGTCGAGATCGGCCAGGCCGCCCTCCCGCGCGTCGATCCCCGCCTCCAGCGCGGCCAGCGATGCTCCCGCCAGTCGCGCCTCGAGCGCCGGCAGTCGCGTGGCGACGGGTCCGAGACAGCCGACGGCGACGCGCGCCCCCGTCACGCTGTTCCCCCGCGGCGTCAGCAGCACGGCGACGCCCACCGTCGGCCGCTCGTGGAAGCCGAACTTGAGATACGCGCCCACGGCGCCTGCCGGCGGCGCCTCCACCTCGATGCGCGCCAGCACCTCGTCGGCGCCCAACGCCGTCTCGTAGGAGCCGGTGATGAACTCGCTCAGCGGCAGGGCGCGCTCCGCGCGCGGGCCCTGCAGCACGACGCGGGTGTCGTGCACGAGCAGCGCCGTGGGCGGATCGGAGTGAGGCTCGGCGAAGCACAGGTTGCCGCCGAGCGTGCCCACGTTGCGCACCCGCACGTTGGCCACCTGCGCCTCCATCTCCGCGAGCACGTGAAAGCGCCCGCGCAGCAGCGGCGAGCGCTCCAGCGTGCGGTGCGTGACGGCGGCGCCGATGACGAGCCGATCGCCCGCGCCGGCCAATTCCTGAAGGGCGGGGATCGCCTTGACGTCGATGAGGTGCTGCCAGCGGCCGAGCCCCTCTTTCATGACGAGCAGCAGCTCGCTGCCTCCGGCGTAGACGGCGGCCCCGTCACCGAGCTGCACGCGCAGCGTCGCGGCCTCGCGGACGGTGTCGGGTTGATGGATGACCAGCGGCCCCAGCATCAGCCGCGGCTCCCGAGCATCGTTCCGAGGTTGCGCGCAAAGGTGTCGAGGACGTCGCGCGTCTTGCGATGGATGACGGCCTGGCCGAGCGCCGCGAGCTTGCCGCTGACTTCCGCGTTGCCGTCGAGGGTCAGGCGGCTGCCGCCGTCGATGCCGGGCGTGAGGCGCGCCGTCATCGACATGCGCACGGGGCTGCCGAGGATCGAGTCGCGGCCGGTGGCGCTCACGCGAAGCAGGCGCTCGGCCTCGGACGGGTCCACGGTGACGTCGAAGGTGATGGCGACGGAGAACGGCCCCACCTTGTCCTTGACGGTGGCGCGATAGCGGCGCTGCGGCTCGTCACGCCTCGTGATCCCCGAAGGGGGGATCTCCTGCACGTCCTGACAGCCGGGCAGGCAGCGCGCGACCGCGGGCACGTCCCACAGCGCGGTCCACGCCTCCGCCGGCGTCACCGGCAGGTCGATGGTGCGCGCGAGGTCGATCATGGCCGCGCCGGCGGGACGCGCGGCGGC
>CAYQQT010000767.1:0-1943 GCA_964419375.1 uncultured bacterium | reverse complement strand
GCGACGGCACCCGCCCCACGCGCCGCGTGATCGCCCGCCGCATCCGGTAGCGCGGATTGTTCATGAGCGACGCTCGGCGTTGGTGGGAACCTCCTCGGTCGTGGCCTCGAATGAGGGACGCGTGTGCGGAATGCGGCTGCCCTAGGGAAAACATGACAACGAAGCCGCGCTGCCGGTTGCGCTGTACCGATAAGGCGTTTATGTCTACGCTCGCCGCGCTGCGGCTGCCCATCCGCATGGCCGGGATCGACGCCGAGGCGGTGCTCGTGGCCATCGGCCACGACAAGAAGTCGCGCGACGGACGGGTGCCGTTCGTGCTCGCGCCGACCGTCCGCACCTTCCGCCTCGTCCACGACGTGAGCGCGGACGACGTGCGCGCCGTCCTCGCCGGCCTCGCGGCCTGACGCGGCGGTGGCGATGACACCCGGCGCGTCCCGCCCGCGCTCGCTTCACTCTTCCGCGCTGTTCGCGCTCGGCGTCGCGGCGCTGGCCATGATCGTCTTTCTCCCCGCCCTCGGTAATGACTTCGTTGACTGGGACGACGAGCTCAACCTCACCACCAATCCGCACTACCGCGGCCTCGGCTGGGCACAGCTGCGCTGGATGTCGACGAGCGCCTACGTGCTGGGCCACTGGATCCCGCTCACGTGGCTCAGCTTCGGCATCGACTACATGCTGTGGGGCATGAACCCCGTCGGCTACCACCTCACGAACGTGCTCCTGCACGCCGCGAACGCCGCGCTGTTCACGCTGATCTCTCTCCGCCTGCTGCGGCTGGCGATGCCGGGGGTCGACGAGACCCACGCGCGCCTTGGCGCGGCCGCCGCCGCGCTGTTCTGGGCCCTGCATCCTCTGCGCGTGGAGTCGGTCGCCTGGGCGACCGAGCGCCGTGACGTCCTCTCCGGGCTCTTTTTCCTCCTCAGCGTGCTCGCGTATCTCCGCATGGCGGCGGCGCCGGCCGAACGCCGTCGGCGATGGCTCGGCGCGTCCCTCGCGGCGTTCGCGGCCGCACTCGTGTCCAAGCCGATCGTGATGACGCTGCCGCTGGTCCTGCTCGTCCTCGACGTCTATCCCCTGCGCCGTCTCGGGACGCGCCCGCGCCAGTGGCTGGCGGCGCCGGCCCGGCGCGCCTGGCTCGAGAAGATCCCGTATGTGGCGCTGGCCGGCCTCGGCGGCGCGATCTCGCTGGCCATCACCGCGTCGGTGATACCGATCGGCTCCGTCGGCGAGTATCCGCTCACCGCGCGGCTGGCGATGCTGGCGAACAGCCTGGTGTTCTACGTCGGCAAAACGCTGCTGCCGGTCGGTCTGCTGCCGGTGCACGAGGCCCCGCTCCACGCGAGCCTCGCCGAGCCGCGGTACCTGGGCGCGGCCGTGCTCACCGTCGCCATCACGGCCGCGCTCGTCGCCCTCCGACGCCGCTGTCCGGGAGCGCTGGCGGCGTGGAGCATCTACGTCCTCATGCTCCTGCCCGTGAGCAACCTGCTGATCAACATCGACCCGCAGGTCGTCGCCGACCGCTACAGCTACCTGTCCTGCCTGGGCTGGGCGCTGCTGGCCGGCGCCGCGGTGGCCGCGCTCGCCGAGGCCGGGGCGCGGTCCACGATTCGTCGTGGGATCGGCAAGGCGGTGGCAGCAGCCGTCGCGCTATGGCTCATCGCGCTCGCCGCGCTGACGTGGCAGCAGACGGAGGTCTGGCGCGACAGCGCGACGCTCTGGGCGCATGCGGTCGCGGTGAGCCCGGACTGCGCGCTCTGCGAGAACCGGCTCGGGGCGGCGCTGTTCAACCGGCGTCAGCTCGCCCCGGCCGTAACACATCTCGAGCGCGCGGTCGCGCTGCGTCCCGACCGCCCGCACTATCACCGCGAGCTCGGCGTCGCGCTCCTGTGGACGAATCGTCCCGCGGACGCCATCCCGAGATTGCGCCTGGCGCTGGACCGCGC
>CAYQQT010000766.1:0-1948 GCA_964419375.1 uncultured bacterium | reverse complement strand
AGCCCAGGATCCGGAGAGATTTTCGCTTCGCGTAGCGAAGACACCAGATCGGATGGTGGCTCGGATGGGACGGTCGACGCACTGTCACGTTTCCGTTCGCGCCGGTCATCTCGTGTACGACCGCTTGAAGCCATCTCACGAACGGATAGCTTGCGGACACGATCGACACGTAGAGGCGCTCGTACACGTACCGCGCGTTCTTCGCAGCATGATAGCGGTCGGTGTACGCGATGATCGAGCCGTCTCCGTCGATACAGCCACGAAAGAAGTCAGCGAAATAGTCCTTTGGGACGGCGAGAGCGCCCAGGGTGAGGCTCTTCGCCGGTGTGAGTCCGATGCTCTCCAGCCAGTCATACAGCACTCGGTCGCTCCACTGCAGCTTGTAGTACATGCCTCCGTGCCCGCTGCGGTATCGCGTTATGCCGTTCGTGAGGCCGAGGCATTGGCGTAGACACTCCAGCAGCTCGATGTCTTTCGATGGAATCGCGAGATGCCGGCCATCTCGGGACAGGTTGCCGTCCGTAGCGATAAGGCCGACCGCATAGGCTAGCGCTGGCGTCCAACGAGGAATGGATTCGCATCGCCTGGCCGCCGGTCCGCGCCGCCTCCGCCGTATCCCGAACTGCTGCAAGCGGCGGCGAATGGTTATATCGCTGCACCCAACAACCGCCGCGATCTGGCTGGTCGTGAGGCGATCTTCGACGTACAGGCGCCGCACCGCCTCGGCCTCGATCGGCACATACCAAGGGTGCATCGCGAGCAGCATTGGGTCGAACCTCATCATCCGTCAATGTCCAAAGTAGGACACATCCAACCGCCCACCACGGTTACACTGCCGAGTGATCCAGCACGCCGCCCGCACGCGTGCACCTTCGACGCGACAGGAGTGCGACATGAACACGTTCTTCCGCAAGTTCGCCCTCACCACCTCCGCGCTCGTGGGCTCGCCGTGCCTTCGTTCTCGGCCTCGCCGTCATCGTGGGGTGGGGCGCCACGGGACCGATATTCCAGTACTCGGACACGTGGCAGCTCGTGATCAACACGTCCACCACCATCGTCACGTTCCTGATGGTCTTCGTCATTCAGAACACCCAGAACCGCGACGCCAAGGCGATTCACCTCAAGCTCGACGAGCTGATCCGGGGCGTGAAGGGCGCCCGTACGGAGATGGTGGCGCTGGAGACGTGCACCGACGAGGAGCTGGTCGCCTTTCAGAAGGAGTTCGAGAAGCTGCACGCGCGGCTGTCGAAACGCGCGGAGGTGGCGGGGCAAGCGGCGAACACCTTGCGGCGTGGTCCCGCCCCGGACGCCGTGGCAGAATGACCGGCGACGAGGTGACCCGGCATGGGTGAGCGCTCCTTCGCGGAGGACGTCAAGCAGCTCGGTTACGGCGAGGGCCAGATCCTGCGTGGGGAGGGGATCCTCGCCATCACGAAAGCGCTTCTCCAGTCCGGCGTGAGCTACGTGGGCGGCTACCCGGGCTCGCCCATCTCGCACCTGCTCGACGTGATGGCGCCCTCGCCGCCAGCGGCGTGCTGCCGGTGAGCGTGCCGGCATTCCGCAAGGCGATCGAAGCCAAAGGGGTACAGGTCACGGCGAACGTGGCCGGATTCGAACGCGGCGGGCACCGGCGCGGGCCGCGAGTGACGGCTGAGCGTCGGAGCGGTGGTCGCCGCCGCCATTCATCGGCTGATCGACTATCAGGACGAGCGGTACGCGCGGCGCTATCTGGACAGGCTCGCGCCCTTCGTGCCCTCCCCGGGCGACAGCGCCGAGCGCGTGGAGCTGGCGCGGCTGGTGGCGCGGCATCTCGCCGTGTGGATGACGTACGAGGACGCCATTCGGGTGGCGGACTTCAAGACGCGGGCGAGCAGGTTCGGCCGCATCCGCGCGCAGGCGCGCGCGCGAGAGGCGGCCATCGTGGTGACGGACTATCTCAAGCCGGACC
>CAYQQT010000765.1:0-1949 GCA_964419375.1 uncultured bacterium | reverse complement strand
TCGCCACCCCGTGCTGGCCCGCCCCCGTCTCCGCGATCACGCGGCGCTTCTTCATGAGCACCGCCAGCAGCGCCTGACCGAGCACGTTGTTGATCTTGTGCGCGCCCGTGTGGCAGAGGTCCTCGCGCTTGAGATAGATGCGCGCGCCCCCGCACTGCTCGCTCAGGCGCGCCGCGAAGTAGAGCGGCGTGGGCCGGCCCGCGTAATCGCGCAGCAGCGAGGCCAGGCGCGCCTGGAACGTGCGGTCGCGCCGGGCCGACGCGTACGCCTTCTCCAGCTCGATGAGCGGCGCCATGAGCGTTTCGGGCACGAAGCGGCCGCCGAACCGTCCGAAGTGCCCCTGCGCGTCGGGCAGCGCGGGCGTCTTCACGCGCGCCTGGCCTCCGCGACGAACCGGCGCACCTTGTCCGGGTCCTTGCGGCCGGGGGCCGCCTCCACGCCGGAGTTGACGTCCACCGCGTAAGGCTGAACCACCTCCACCGCACGCGCCACGTTGTCCGGCGACAGTCCGCCGGACAGGATCACGGGCAAGCCGAAGTTCGCGCTCTTCGACATCAGGCGCACCATGGACCACTCGACGGGGTCGCGGCTCTCGCCCTCGCTCCAGCGCGCCTCGCTGTCGATGAGGATTGCCGCCGCGTGCTTGAGGAACGGCAGCACCCGCGCGAGCTTGTCCAGGCGGTACTCCGGCAGTCCGTCGATGGTGGTGGCGGGCGGCACCTTCACCGTCTTGATCACGGGCACCGCGTAGCCGTCGCAGTCCTCGGGCTTCTCGTCGCCGTGCAGCTGGATGGCGCGCAGCCCGCACGCCTCCACCACCGCCTTCACGTGGCCGGCGGGATGGTCCCAGAAGACGCCCACCGGCGTGACGAAGGGAGGCAGCACGCGCACGATGGGCGCCACGCGCTCGGGCGTGACGAAGCGCGGAGTGTTCTCCACGAAGATGAAGCCGAGCGCGTCGGCTCCCGCCTGCACGGCCATCCGCGCGTCCTCGAGGCTCGTGATGCCGCAGATCTTCACGCGGATCATTGTATTTGCCGTCGGGGCGCCTTCGCGCCCGACGTTCGGCCAAAGAACGGGCTCGCGGACCTCATTGGAGCGTGAGCTCCCGGATCTTGGCCGCCACGTTCTCCGCCTTCACGAGGCCCTCGCCCACGAGAACGGCGTGGGCGCCGGCGGCGACCACCGTGCGCACCTGCTCGCCCGTGAAGAAGCCGCTCTCGCTGACGACGATGGGCCCCGGGGGGATGCGGGGCAGCAGGGCGAGCGTGGTCTCGATGCGCGTCTCGAAGGTGGCGAGATCGCGATTGTTGATGCCGAGGAGCCGGCTCCCCACCCCGAGGGCGGTGTCGACCTCCGCTGCCGTGTGGCATTCGACGAGGGCGGCGAGGCCGAGGCCCTTGGCGGCGGCGAGGAGATCGCGCAGGAGCGGCGGCGGGAGGATCGACACGATGAGCAGGACCGCATCCGCGCCCGCCGCGCGCGATTCCCAGAGCTGGTACTCGTCGATCGTGAAGTCCTTCCTCAGCAACGGCACCGCGACGGCCGCGCGCACGGCGGCGAGCAGCTCGAGGCTGCCCTGGAAGTACTTCTCGTCGGTGAGGACCGAGATGGCGGCGGCGCCGTGTCGCGCGTAGGTGGTGGCGAGGCCGACGGGATCGAAGTCGTGCGCGAGCACCCCGCGCGAGGGGGAAGCCTTCTTGACCTCGGCCACGAGCCGCACCCCGCCCGGCGCCGGCGTGAGCGCGGCCTCGAAGTCACGCGCGGCGGGCAGGCCCGCGCAGCGGCGCTCGAGGCTCGCCCGCGGCGCCGTGCGCTTGCGTGAGGCGACTTCCTGTCGCTTGTCGTGAACGATCCGCTCGAGGATGGACGTCGGGGTCGACACGGGGCGCCCCCTAGTAGTCGCGCCGTAGCCCCTGCCGCTTGAGGGTGTCGAGCGGCACGGGGGC
>CAYQQT010000764.1:0-1950 GCA_964419375.1 uncultured bacterium | reverse complement strand
CGTCGCAGGGAGCGCGCGACGAGCCAACGACGGAGATGGGCGTTTCTCAGCGCCCTGCTAGAGGGTGAAGGTGCGCTCGCCACGCGCGGCGATGGCGCGGCGCTGCAGGGTCACGAGGCGCTGGATACCGGTGGAAGCGAGCGCGAGCATCTCATCCAGACGCGCGCGCTGGAACGGCGCCTGCTCGGCCGTGCCCTGCACTTCGACGAACGCGCCCGCGCCCGTCATGACGACGTTCATGTCGACCTCCGCGCTCGAGTCTTCGATGTAGTTGAGGTCGAGCACGGGGCGCCCCTGCACGATGCCCACGCTGATGGCGGCCACGCAGTCGCGGATGACGGCGCCCACGTCGAGCCCCGGCACGCGCGCCAGCGCGTCGGCGAGCGCGATGAAGCCGCCGGTGATGGCGGCGGTACGCGTGCCGCCGTCGGCCTGGATGACGTCGCAGTCCATCCACACCGTGCGCTCGCCCATCTTCGCGCGGTCGACGACGACGCGCAGGGCCCGGCCCACCAGCCGCTGGATCTCCTGCGAGCGGCCGCTCGGCCCCCGGTTCTCCCGCGACATGCGCGTGTTGGTCGAGCGCGGCAGCATGCCGTACTCCGCGGTGACCCAGCCGAGTCCCTGCCCTTTCAGGAAGGGCGGGACCTTCTCCTCCAGCGACGCGGTGCAGATGACCTTCGTGGCGCCGAACTCCACGAGCACGGAGCCTTCGGGATGGAGCAGGAAATCGCGGGTGACGACGATGGGGCGTAGCTGATCGGGAGCGCGGCCGTCCGGGCGCGCCATGCTACCGCTCCCGCCCCACGCGCACGGGCGCGGGGCCGTCGACGCGCGCGCGGAGGTCCCACTGGCGCTTGTACTCCGCGAGGCCGGCGACGATCGCCCTCGCGATCTCGTCACGGTATTTGGTGTCCTTCAAGCGCCGCTCCTCCTTGGGATTGCTCACGAACCCGATCTCGATGAGCACGGCGGGCATGGCGGCGCCCCCGAGCACGTAGAAGCCGGCCTGCTTGACGCCGCGGTTGGGAATGCGCAGCGCCTGCGTCATGGAATCCTGCACGATCTCGGCGAGGCGCGACGATTCCGACTGGTACTCGGACTGCGCGAGGTCCCAGAGGATCGTCTTCACCACGTCGTTGCGCGCGCGGGAGGCTGGCTTCTCGAGCTGGATGACGCCGTTCTCCGCCGCCGCCACCTGGCGGGCCGCGCTGTCGGTGGCCTCCGAGGACAGGAAGTACGTCTCCACGCCCTGCGAGGCCGTCTCACGGTGCGCGTTGGCGTGGATGGACACGAAGAGATCGGCGCCCGCCTTGTTGGCGAGGCTGGTGCGGTCGCGCAGCGTCACGAAGTGATCGGCGTCCCGCGACAGCACGACGTTCACGTGCAACCGCTCGTTGACGAGCTTGGCCACACGCCGGGTGACGTCGAGGACGAGCTCTTTTTCCTGAAGGCCACCGGGGCCGACGGCGCCCGAGTCGTGGCCGCCATGCCCGGCGTCGAGGACGAGGACGCGCAGCGGGGTGGCCGCCGCCCGGCTCTCACGAGGAGCGGCGAGCGCGGGACGTACGAAGTCGAGAAGGAGGCGCGGCGGGTCGGCGAGCGCGGTCACCTTGATCTCGCTCGCGACCTCGTCGAGCGCCACCCGCAGCACGGTGTCAGAACCCGCGCGCTCCAGCCGCGCCGCGTCGACGAAGCCATCGCGGATCTCGTGCGTCTGCTCGGAGCCTGTGACCGCGAGCAGCCGCACGCGCGCCTCCTTGGGACTGCTCGCCTCGACGCGATGGCCGATCGGCGATGAGGTCTCCAGCACGATGCGGGTGAACGATGGATACGACCGGTACCGCAGCTCTTCGAGTGTCGCGGTCGCCACCGCCGGCGGCGGCGTGGCCACACGCGGAGCGGCGGGCGGAGTGGGAGCCGCGGGCGGGACAGCCGCCGGCGGCGGGG
>CAYQQT010000763.1:0-1951 GCA_964419375.1 uncultured bacterium | reverse complement strand
GACGTCCATGATGACGCCGCCCTTGAGCATCTCCGCCAGCCCGATGTGCTTCTTCTCCGCGATGCGCAGTCCGTTCAGCTCCGCCATGGTCAGTCTCCTTGTCAGACGAGAGGCACGGTGGCGCGCGCGGCCGGACGTTCCGGCCGGCGGCGCGCCGCCTTGATGAGATCCGCGAGCCGCCGGATACCGTCGTCGATCCGGGCGGCGGGTACCGAAGAGAACGACAGGCGGAGCGTCCGCTCGCCCGCGCCTTCCAGAAAGAACACCGCCCCCGGGGTGAAGGCGACGCCGCGCTCGATCGCCTTCGGCAGCAGCGCGGCGGCGTCGTACCCCGCGGGCAGCGTGACGAGCAGCGAGAAACCGCCCTGCGGCTCCGTCCACTCCACGCCCTCCGGCATGCGGCGCCGGAGCGCGTTCAACAGCAGCGTGCGGCGGCGGCCGTATTCCGCCGCCACCCGCGTGAGGTGCCGGTCGAGCAGCTTGCGCTCGCAGAAGCGATGGACCGCCGCCTGGATGAGCGCGCTCGTGTGCAGGTCGGCGAGCTGCTTGGCGGCCTGCAGCCGCTCCGCGAGGCCGGCGGGCGCCACCAGCCAGCCCAAACGTAAACCAGGAAAGAGGATCTTGGAGAACGTGCCTATATAAATGACGACCCCGTCGCGATCGAAGGCCTTCAGCGGCCCCGCCGGCCGCGCGCCGTAATAGAGGCTGCCGTCGAAGCCGTCCTCGACGATCGGCACCTGGTGGCGGGCGGCGGCGGCGAGGAGCCGCCGGCCCGTGTCGAGGCCCATCGTGAGGCCGGTGGGGTTATGGGCGCTCGGCTGGCAGTAGAAGAGCTTCGGCGCGTGGCGCTCCAGCAGCCGCTCGAAGGCGTCCGGGCGCGGGCCCGCCGCGTCGCGCTCCACCGCGAGCAGGCGGGCGCCGAAGGCACGGAAGACCTGCATCGCCCGCGGGTACGTGGGCTGCTCGATGGCCACCACGTCGCCGGGATCGACGAGCGTGCGCGCGATGAGGTCGAAGCCCTGCTGGGAGCCGTTGACGATGAGGATCTCCTCCGGCCGCGCTTCAATTCCAAATCGCAAGAGGTAGGAGGATAGGTAGCGGCGCAGCGGCGGGTAGCCGGCCACCGGGTAGTACTGCAACAGCACGTCGCCCTCCTCGCGGATGACGTCGTTGAGCACGCGACGGAAGGCGTCGGTGGGGAAGAGGCCGCTGTCCGGCATGCCCCCGGCGAAGGAGATGACCCGCGGCCCCGCCACCGGCGGATTAGCGCGCTGCTCGGCGTCGATGCTCCGCGCACTGCGTGACAGCAACGCCGCCCACGGTATGGCAGGACGAGGCGCCGGTGCGCTTCCCCTTGCCGCAGCGGCAAGCGTGACACGCGCGCCATTCGTCCCACCCGCGTGGCGCGCGAAAAGGTCTTCGTGGGCGTCGCCGCCGTTGCGTTCAGCGACGAACGTGCCCTGGCCGACGTGGGCTCTCGCCCAGCCCGCCGCCACCAATTCTTCGTAGGCGAGCGCGACGGTGGCACGGTTGACCCCGAGACTGAGCGCGAGCTCGCGGGTGGCGGGCAGCTTGACCCCCGGCGCGAGCAGCCGTTCGCTGATCAGCCGCTCCAGGTAGGCCTGGATCTGGCGCGCGAGCGGCACCGCCTTGTCACGATCGAGAGGGATGTTCATTGGTAGCCTCGCCCGCCATTTTGAACCTGGATCGGGATCAGTCAAGTGCCAATTGGCATAGGCAGGACCCGCCCAATTCCGCGTCAAACACGACCAGCGCCGGGAGGCACTCTCGGCCCAGTGATTCAGATACCTCGACGACAACGGTCTTGGGCCCTGTCATTCGTCCACCTCCGCAGGACGAATATTGGGGCATGATAGTCGGGCGTGGCGATGGGAGATCAGGAGCGCGATCCGGAAGTAAAGGCGGTCATCCGAGAAGAGACGAGCCGGCG
>CAYQQT010000762.1:0-1952 GCA_964419375.1 uncultured bacterium | reverse complement strand
CTGCAGGCGCTGCCCCGCCTCGCGCGCGTGATCATCTTTCCCCAGGTGCCGGACGGCGGCTTCAGCGCGCGGGAAGAGATCCTGACCCTCTTTGCGGATGAAGTGATGTCGCGCGTGTAGCGCTAGGAGCCCGTCGGAAATCGAGGAGCGCCACGGCTTTGCCGGGGCGCTGCCGAGCGTTAAGGGGGCTTGGGGGCCCTTCGAGGCCCCCATCTCAATCAATCCGCTTGGGGGCCCTTCGAGGCCCCCCATCTACTAGGCAGCGAGGGGCTGGGGGGCGAAGCGGGCGTGGATCTCGGATCGGACGGCGGCGAGGTGCTCGGTGCAGATGCCGTGCGTGATGCTCGTGTCTTCCAGTGGCGGCTTGTGCAGCAGGAGAGCGGGCTTGCCCTCGTGCGCGCACCACGCACAGATGACCTGCATTGAACGCTCCTTCCGGCGCCGGGGGCGCCACGTCTGGCACTGAGAGAGGCAAATTCCGTGCCCGGCCGGGCGTCGCGTGGGGCCGGTGATAGAGGCGCGAAATCAAAGTGCTTGGCAGGCGGGCACCGCGGCGTGACGGAAAAGTTTTTCCCGAAGGCGGCCCCGATGTCGCGCCCCGGGTATGCTGCAGTCATGGATGCGGATCTGCCCGCCGGCGTTGTCTACGAGCCGGACATCATCTCCGCCGCCGAAGAATCGGAGCTCCTCGATGGCATCCGCCGTCTCGACTTCGCCGAGGTGCGGATGCGGGGCGTGGCGGCGCGCCGGCGCACCGCGCACTTCGGCTGGGTGTACGGCTACGAGTCGTGGCGCATCGAGCCGGGGCCCGCCATCCCGGACTTTCTGCTGCCGCTGCGGGCCCGCGCGGGGACGCTCGCGGGTGTCGACGGCGAGCGGCTGGTGGAGGTGCTGGTGACGGAGTACCCGGCGCGCGCCGGTATCGGCTGGCACCGGGATGCGCCGATGTTCGGCACCGTGGTCGGTGTCTCCCTGCTCAGCGCCTGCCGCTTCCGCTTCCGGCGTGACGCCGCCGCGCGCGACGTGCGCACGGCCATCCTTGCCCCGCGCTCGGCGTACGTGCTGGACGGACCTGCGCGCACGCAGTGGCAGCACTCGATCCCGCCCGCGCCGGCGGCGCGTTACTCGGTCACGTTCCGGACCCTGCGCGGGGCCAAAACCGTGCGATGATTGCCGGAGCCCTTCGGGCCCTTTGAACCGTTCGCTGCAGTGCTGACCCACGAGCGAGGTAGCCGTTGACGACACCGAGAAAAGCCACGAAGCGGCGCGCGCCTGCGCGTGCGCGCTCCCGGAAGCCCTCCCAGCCCGCCAAGCGCAGGCGGGCGCCCGCGCCGCCCCCCGAGGTGATCGACGCCCCGCCTCCGCCACTGCTCCTGCCGGATCCTCCGCCCGAAGGCGCCTTGCCCGACGTGACGCTCTCCGAGCCCGAGCGCGCCTTTGCGGCTCGCGTGCCCCCGCCCGAGCCGGAGCGGCCGCATCCGTCCTCCCGCCGAGCCATCTTCTTCGACGTCGAGAACACGAGCCGCGTCGAGCACATCGCGCGGATGATCGACCACCTGGCGGTGGACCGCTCCGGACGGCGCACGGATTTCGTCGCGGTGGGCAACTGGCGCGTCATCGGTCACGACACCGCGCGCCTGCTCGCGCGTCACGGCGCCGACCTCGTGCACAGCGCGCCGTCGGTGGGCGTGCGCGACTGGAGCGACCTGCGGATCGCCGTCGCCGCCGGCGTGTGGCTGGCCGCCGCCCGCCCGGGCGACATGGTGGAGATCGTCTCCGATGACCGCGCCTTCGACGCCGTCGGCGACGTGGCGGCGGGGCTCGGCATCGCGTTCCGTCGTCTCTCCTATCGCGGCCTGTCGGGCGCGACGGCGGCGCGCGAGGCACCGCTGCGCGAGCCCGAACGGGAGCCGCTGCGGGAGCCGGTCGCCGACGGACGCTCGCATCGTCGC
>CAYQQT010000761.1:0-1955 GCA_964419375.1 uncultured bacterium | reverse complement strand
CTGCCGAGCGCGTGGGGGGCTTGGGGGGCCCTTCGAGGCCCCCCATCCAACTAGATGCGCCGCTGGCGTACGCACCTCGTGGCGTTACACATGAGCTTCAGCACGGCGGGTCAGAGGTTAGCACGTTGCGCTCTCCGTGAAACCGCGCTGTAATCTCAGGCGCCACATGACGACGCGATCCGCTCGACCGCTCCTGGCGATTGCCGTGGCGCTCATCCTCGCGACCTCGAGCGCCGTTCCGGCCGCGTTCGCCGCCGACGCGACCGCCGGTCAGCGTCGCGCCGATGCGGCCGACGGCGATGTGCTCGGCCACTTCTACGAGCGGGGACCGGACGGCCGGATCATCGAGCAGACCCTGCCGTTCACCGACGGACCGGCGGCGCCCGCCGTCCCGGTCTCGGCCGTCAGCGAGCAACAGATCGCCAGCCGGTTGCAGCGCGCCGACTCCGGCCGCGCCGCCGATCTCGCCGATGTCGCGAAGGCGCCGCCGGCGCCCCGCCTGGTGCCGGAGGACCTCACGCGCCGGGCACGCGTCTATCACATGGGCGTCGAAAACTACACCGATGCGGCGATGGCCGAGACGGTCGCGCGCATCGGGGGCCTGGAGGGCTTCTCGGTGGTCGCGCGCCTGGCGCCGGGTCACCGGTGGATCGGCGAGTTCGCGCGCGTGCCGAACCTGACGACGGTGGAGCTGCCCGGCGTGCAGTACGTGTGGACGGAGGACGTGACCGAGATCGGCGTCGACGGCACGTTTTGCATGACCGCGCGCATGGGCGATCGGGGCCTCCTGCTCCGGCGCTCGCTCTTCGTCGACCGCGTGCGCCGCTACTACCCCGACGTCACGCCGGCCGAGATCGAGGCGATCCAGAACCTGCCGCCGGGGCCCGCGAGCCAGCCGGGGATCCTGCCCGACGAGGTCATGCGCCGCTATCCGGACACGATGTACATGAACCAGGGGCTCGTCGAGGCCGATGGCGCCCAGGCCGTGGCCGCCGCGATCTCCGAGGCGCGCGGCGCGCCGATGCGCGAGGACATGCTGTACCTGGAGGGCGGCAACGTCCTGCTCGGCACCTTGCCCCGCGGCGAGCCCTACGCGCTGGTGGGCCGCGACAGCGTCGCCATCGCGCGCGCCGTGCTCGCGCATCACAGCGGCAAGCCGGTCAGCGAGGCGGAGGTGCGCGCGGCGATGGCCAAGGACCTCGGTGTCGCGCCCGCGCACCTGTTCCTCGTCGAGCAGCCGGGCCTGTTCCATCTCGACATGGCCATGACGCTGCTGCGGCCCGGCACCGTCCTGCTCAACGATGCGATGGAGGCGCTTCGCCTGCAGACGCAGTGGCTGCGGGAAGACTACGAGGCGTGGCGTCCCCGGCCCGACGCCGGCACGCCGGAGGACTACCGGCAGGAGCTCGCCGCGTGGCAGCAGGCCGGCCGCGACCTGGAGGACACGATCCAGAAGCTGCGGAAGTACGCCGAGCGGTTCGCCCGCTTCGAGGCCCGCACGCTCGCCGATGTCGAGGCCGCGGGCCTGACGGTGGTGCGCGTGCCCGCCCGCTTCCTGCATCCGACCCGGCCGTGGGATCGCGACATCATGAACTTCGTCAACGGCGAGGCCGGCACCAACCCCCAGGGCCGGAGCTACTTCATCACGCAGGGCGGCGACCCGCGCGCCGAGCGCCACATCGCCGCCACGCTCCTCACGCGCGAGATCGGCCTGGACCGTGTCTACTTCGCGCCGCGCCTGGCCTCGCGCGATTCGCTCTGGGAGAAGGGCGGCGTCGGCTGCCGCATCAAGGTCGAGGGCGACGTGCGGCTCCCCTCCGACCGATAGGGTCACGCGCGCCCGCCTCATCGAACCATCGCGGCGGGAAAACCGTGGCCGATCCGCGGTTCGCGCGTGTCAACGGATGTCGCGGCAACGACCTGGCCGCGCTTCGCCTTTGGTATTCCGCTTGCTC
>CAYQQT010000760.1:0-1956 GCA_964419375.1 uncultured bacterium | reverse complement strand
CGCGGGCGCCGAGGCCGCGAAGTCCCTGGGCGCCGCCGCCGTGTTCACGCCCGCCGACGTCACCAGCGCCGACGACGTGACCGCCGCGATGCAGAGCGCGGCCGAGCGGTGCGGCGGACTGAACGTGCTCGTGAACTGCGCCGGCATCGGCACCGCCATGAAGACGCTCGGCAAGTCGGGGCCCGCCAAGCTCGAGGAGTTCACGCGGGTGATCTCGGTCAACCTCATCGGGACGTTCAACTGCATCCGGCTCGCGGCCGTTCACATGGCGAAGAACGCGCCCGGCGCCGACGGCGAGCGCGGCGTCGTCATCAACACCGCCTCCGTGGCCGCCTTCGACGGTCAGATCGGCCAGGCCGCCTACTCCGCCTCCAAGGGCGGCATCGTCGGCATGACGCTGCCCGTTGCCCGAGATCTCGCGGAGCTCGGCGTGCGCGTGGTCACCATCGCGCCCGGCATCTTCGAGACGCCGCTCCTCGGCACGCTGCCGGAGCCCGTGCGCGCCTCGCTCGCCAAGCAGGTGCCGTTCCCGTCGCGTCTCGGGCAGCCGGACGAGTTCGCCGCCCTCGCGTGCCACATCATTACGAACGTCATGCTCAACGGCGAGACGATCAGGCTGGACGGCGCGATCCGGATGGCTCCTCGATGAAGATGGGAGGCCTCGAAGGGCCCCCCAAGCCCGACGCTCGGCCGCGCCCCGGCGAAGCCGGGGCGCGCCTCGATGTCCGACACTCGCCCGCGAGCCTGCTAACGCTCGGCAACGGTTCCGGCGCACTCGGGACGCTTGACCGAATCGTGATGGTTACTGCTTAGGTGCGGAGGGCGCGGAGGAGTCGGACGGTGTTCGAGGTGGTGTCGCCGATGTCGGGGCGCGTGCGCGTGATCGACTATCGGCGCGAGCGGCGGCTGGTGGTGCGGGGAGCGATCCTGTCCGTACTGCCGCTCGACGGCGACTGGTCCGCGGTGGAGCGCGAGTACTGGTGGCATGCGCTCACACTGGTGAAGTTTCGCCCGCGCCCCTCCGCGCTGCTGGTGGGCCTCGGCGGCGGCACCCAGGCGCATCTGCTCGCGCGCGTGACCTCTCCCCGGCTCGTCACCGCCGTCGAGCGCGATCCCATCATCCTGAATGTCGCGCACGAGTGGTTCGGGCTGCGGGCCCTGGGGCCGATGGAGCTCGTGTGCGCGGAGGCGTCGCACGCCATGCAGACATTCGCCCGGCAGCGGCGCCGCTTCGATTTCATCATGGAGGACGCCGCCTACGGCGACGAGAGCGAGCGCGCGATGCCGCTCGCGGTGGGCCTCGCCACACTGGTGGCGCCGGGAGGAACGCTGGTGGTGAACCGGCACCGCCGCGGCGACGCGCACGAGCTGGCGGAGGCGCTCGCCCCCGCGTTCGCCGAGGTGCGCCTCCGCCGCGTGCGGCGTGAAGCGGAAAACGTGCTCGTCTGCTGTGCCCGCCCGATCAGGCGGCGAAGAGATCCAAGCAGCGCCTGAAGCCGGCGACGATCTCCTCGTGGGCGGCGCCGTCACCGGCGATCGCGCGCGCCACCGTGGTGGTCTCGAGCGTGCAGCCGCCGGCGAGGCGCGTGCGCCGCGCGAGCAGGATGAAGTAACCGTCGTCGACGTCGCCGATGGAAATCAGCCGGGTGCCGGGATCAACCTCGCGCACGAGACTGGCGAGGAAGTTTGCAGCGCGGACGGACGGATGGTGGTCCATAGTCCCCCTTGAGCTGCAAAACCAAAGCCACGTGAGCTGCGCGCCTACCCTGTGCGAAGCCGTTTGTAACGAATGCGGTGCGGCTGCTCCGCCGCCGCGCCGAGACGGCGCTTGCGGTCCGCCTCGTAATCCGCGTAGTTGCCCTCGAACCACACCACGCGCCCCTCGTCCTCGAAGGCGAGCATGTGGGTGGCGATGCGGTCGAGGAACCAGCGGTCGTGGCTGATGACCACCGCGCA
>CAYQQT010000759.1:0-1960 GCA_964419375.1 uncultured bacterium | reverse complement strand
GCGCCTCTGGTGCCGCGCCTCTGGGCCGCTACCGATGACTACGCGCCCGGGGGCGCCTTGGGCATGACGATCCAGAGCACGAGGTAGGCGAGGATGCCGGGGAAGGCCACGGACATGACGGAGACCGCGATGTAGAGAATGCGGACGAGGGTGGGATCCCAGTCCAGCCACTCGGCGATCCCGCCGCAGACGCCGCCGATCATCTTGTTCCGCCGCGAGCGCTGAAGGGCCATGGCAGTATCGTATCGTGCACTACGAACTCGGCGGACGTCGGGAGTCGGCGCCCCCCGTCGTCCTCCTCCACGGCCTCGGCTCCTCGTCGCGCGACTGGGCCTTCCAGCGCTCCGCCCTCGAGGCGGCGTACCCGGTGCTTCTCGTCGACCTCCCGGGGCACGGGCGCTCCCCGCGCTCCCGCCGGCCGCTCAGCGTGCATGGCATGGCGGAGGAGGTGACGCGGGTGCTGAAAGACGAGACGCTGCCGGCGTCACACGTGGTCGGTGTCTCGCTGGGCGCCTGCGTCGCCCTCGCGCTCGCGCTGCACGCGCCGGAGCGGGTGCGCTCGCTGACCCTCATCAACGGATTCGCGCGCCTGCGCCCCGCCGGTGCGGCAGGAGGGCTGCGCATGATGGTCCGGCTGGCGCTGCTGGCGGCGGCGCCGATGCGGCTGGTGGCCTGGCACGTCGCGCGCACGACCTTTCCGCGCCCCCATCAGGACGACTTGCGCCGGCTCGCCGTGGACAGCCTGCGGCGCACGTCGCGACGGGGGTACGTCGCCGCCATCGGCGCCCTGCTCGCCTTCGACGTGCGAGGCCATCTCGGGCGCGTGCGGTGTCCCACGCTCGTGGTGGCGGGTGACGACGAGCGCACGGTGCCGCTGTCCGCCGCGCGCGCGCTCGCGGGCGGGATCCCGGGCGCCCGCCTCGTGACCGTACCCGGCTCGGGGCATGCGCCGCATTACGACGCGCCCGCCGTCGTGAACGCGGCACTGCTGGAGTTCCTCGCCGCCACATGAGGCCGGTGCGCGTCGCAACCCAGCTGCTCGGCGCGGTCACGCTGCTCGCCCTTCTCCTCGCCGCGTTCACGCCGCTGCCCAACGTCGCGCTGCGGCGCCTCGGCGCGCCGCCGAGGCTGGAACGGGCGGACGCCATCGTGGTGCTCGGCAGCGGCGTGGGTCCGGGGGGCGAGCTCACCGACGCCTCGCTGCGGCGGCTGCTGCACGGCCTGGTGCTCTATCATCGCGGGCTGGCGCCCCTGCTCGTCGTCTCCGGACCCACCAACCGGGCCGGCGTCGTGGAAGCGCGCGTGCGGGCCGAGCTGGCGCGCACGCTCGGGGTTCCGGCGTCCGCGATCGTGACGGTCGAGCGGGCGCGCACGACGCAGGAAGAGGCCCGGGAAGTGGCCGCGGCGTTGCGGCCGCGGGGAGCGCGGCGCGTGCTCGTCGTGAGTAACGGCCTGCACCTCGTGCGCAGCGTGGGGGTGTTCGAGGAAGCCGGCTTCGTGGCGCTCGCCGCGCCCGCCGCGGAGATCTCCGATACGGACGAGAAGCCCGAGGAGCGCCTGCAGCTGACGCGGCATGTCATGAGAGAAGTCCTCGCCCGCGTGTATTACCGGGCGGCGGGATATTACTGAGCCCATGGCGGACCCGGACCGGATCGTCCTCTACGCCGCCGTCGCGGCCACCAGCGGTGGCGCGCTGCTGGTGGGCGCGCTGGCGCTGGGCCTGCGATGGGCAGGGCTGGCGCGCGCGGCCGGGCTGGTGCTGGAGGCGATCGGCCTCGCGGTGGTGTTCTTCGCCGCCAACATCGTGGCCGGCACCGCCTTCATCATCGGCATGCGGCTGGTGGTCGGAGTCTTCATCTCGGTCTACGCCATGGACGACCTCGTGCTGCTCGTGCTGTCGGCGGGGCAGGCGCTCGTGTTCCAGGCGTGGCGATTGTTGGATGGGGGGCCTCGAAGGGGG
>CAYQQT010000758.1:0-1960 GCA_964419375.1 uncultured bacterium | reverse complement strand
AACCACGCGGCCTGCGTTGACAGGTCCCCGCCTGCTCGATAGAGTCGGCGCGATGGCCGCTCGCCTTGCCGCCGCCCTCCTCGTCGCGCTGCTGTCGTCGCCGTCCGTCGTCTCCGCGCAGTCTGTCGTGGACAGGGCGCGCGCGCTCGTGGCGCGCTACCACGAGGACCCCGCCTCCATCGATCGCGCGCGCGACACGCTGGAAGCGGCACTGCAGCGCGACCGCCAGGTGGACACGATGGTCATGCTCTCCTACGTGCACTTCCTCTCCGGCGACGTCCGCGCCACCACGACGGAGGACAGGCTGGCCGCCTATGACCGCGGGCGGGAGATCGGGCGCCGCGCGGTGGAGCTGGCGCCGAAGAACCACGACGCGCATCTCTGGTACGCCATCAACACGGGGCGCTGGGGACAGACGAAAGGCATCATGCGCTCGCTCTTCCTGCTGCCCACGGTGCGCGAGGAGATCGACGTCATCCTGGCGCTCGACCCCCGCTCCGTGCGCGGCAATGCCCTCGCGGGCAACGTCATGCTGGAGCTGCCGGGACTGGTGGGCGGTGACCGCGCCAAGGCGGAGGAGCACTTCCGCAAAGCGCTGGCGACGGATGCAAAGTTTACCGTGGCCCGCGTGGACCTCGCCCGGGCGCTCATCGCCAGCGGCCGCTACGACGACGCGCGACGCGAGCTGCAGAGCGTGATCGCGGAGCGTGCGCCCACCATCGTCGCTGATTGGACCGCCAAGGACCTGCCACGCGCGCGCGCCCTGCTCGAGTCGATCAAAGACAAGAAGTAAGGATCGCGGCGGTGATCCGGCGCCTGCGCCGCACGGCGCCACGCTGGAACGCCACCGCGCTCGCGCTCATCGCGGACCAGAGCGGCGACCCCTTCCGCGTCCTCATCGCGTGCCTGCTGTCGCTGCGCACGCAGGACACGACGACGGGCCCCGCCGCCGAGCGGCTCTTCGCGGTGGCCGCCACCCCGGAGGCGATGCTCACGCTCCCGCCCCGCCGCATCGAGAAGCTCATCTACCCCGTCGGGTTCTATCGCACGAAAGCGAGGGTGCTGCTCGGGGTCAGCCGCGACCTGCTCGATCGCTTCGGCGGCCGCGTGCCCGACGACATCGACGCGCTGCTGACCCTCAAGGGCGTGGGGCGCAAGACGGCGAACCTGGTCGTCACGATGGGATACGGCAAGCCCGGCATCTGCGTCGACACGCACGTCCACCGCATCTCCAACCGCCTCGGTTACGTGCGCACGCGCACGCCGGAGCAGACCGAGATGGCGCTTCGGGCCACCCTGCCCCGCCGCTACTGGATCGGCTACAACGACCTGCTCGTCTCCTTCGGCCAGAACGTCTGCACACCGGTGTCGCCGAAGTGCTCGCAGTGCCCCGTCAACAACCTCTGCCCGCGCGTGGGCGTGACCTCGTCGCGCTAGCCCATCAACTTCTGGCCGGCGGCGGCGCGGCGGATCAGCGTCCGCGCGCTTCCGCCATGAGCTTGCGGATGGAGTCGGCGTCGGGTCCGTCGGGCACGATCTTGAGGAACGCCTCGCCCGCCTTGATCGTGCCGGGAAAGTCGCGCTTGCCATGGTAGAGGTATTGCACGCGGTCCCAGTGCGCGTGGACGTACGTCGGATCGATGCGTAGCGCGGCCTCCACCTTTGCGAGGGCCTCGTCGACGCGCCCCTCCTGGTAGAGCACGCCGCCCTGGTGAGCGATCGCCTCGGCGTTCTGCGGCTCGCGCTTCAGCACGCGGTCGTAGAGGACGCGCGCGAGAGCGAGGCGGCCGGCGTCGAGGTCGATGTGGGCGAGCCGGAGCATGCTGTCGATCGGCGCGTCCTCGCGCGTCACGGCGAGCCGGAGCCCCTGTAGCTCGAACTGGGTCATGGCCGCCGCCGCGCCGCCGGGCGCGTCGCTCCCCACACCGGGCGGCAGCGCCAGCGGCGCGTTGGCGACGAC
>CAYQQT010000757.1:0-1980 GCA_964419375.1 uncultured bacterium | reverse complement strand
CCCCCGACGCTCGGCCGCGTCCCGGGGAACCCGGGACGCGCCTCGATGCCCGTAGTGCTCCTCGATATTCCGACAGGCTCCTCTTAGATGGAGACGCTGGCGGCCCTTGGCCAGGGCTTCGCGGTCGCGCTGGCTCCCGTCAACCTGCTTTTCGCGTTCATCGGCGCGCTCCTCGGCACCGCGGTGGGCGTGCTGCCGGGCGTGGGGCCCGCGCTCACGGTGGCGCTGCTGCTGCCCGTGACCTACCAGCTCGCGCCCACGGCGAGCTTCATCATGTTCGCCGGCATCTACTACGGCGCCATGTACGGCGGCTCCACCACCTCCATCCTCATCAACACGCCGGGAGAGTCGGCCTCCATCATCACCGCGCTCGAGGGCAACAAGATGGCCCGCCGCGGGCGCGGCGCCGCCGCGCTCGCGACGGCGGCGGTGGGCTCCTTCGTGGCGGGCACGCTCGCCACCGTGGGGCTGACGTTCACGGCGCCGCTGCTCGTCCGCGTGGCGCTTGCGTTCGGTCCCGCGGAGTACTTCTGCCTGATGGTGCTCGCCTTCACCACGGTGTCGGCGGTGCTCGGCGAGTCCCGTATCCGCGGCCTCACCAGCCTCTTCCTGGGCCTGGGTCTCGGGCTCATCGGCATCGACACGCAGACGGGACAGGCGCGCTTCACGCTGGGCGCGCCCGCGCTGCTGGACGGCGTGGGCGTCGTCATCGTGGTGGTCGGGCTCTTCGCGGTGGGGGAGACACTCTACGTGGCGAGCCGGGATTCGCTGCGTAACCACGAGGTGACGGCCATCGAGGGCTCGCTGTGGATGACGCGCGAGGAATGGCGGAGGTCGTGGAAGCCGTGGCTTCGTGGCACGGCCCTCGGATTTCCCATCGGCGCGCTGCCGGCGGGGGGCGCGGAAATCCCGACCTTCCTCTCCTACATGCTTGAGAAGCGGCTCGCCAAACACCCGGAGGAGTTCGGTCACGGCGCTATTGAAGGCGTGGCGGGGCCCGAGGCCGCCAATAACGCTTCCGCGGCAGGCGTGCTGGCGCCGCTCCTCACGCTCGGCCTGCCCACCTCCGCCACCGCCGCCGTGCTGCTCGCCGCCTTTCAGGGATACGGCCTGCAGCCCGGCCCGCTGCTGTTCGAGAAATCACCCGACCTCGTGTGGGGCCTCATCGCCAGCCTCTACATCGGCAACGTCATGCTGCTCGTGCTCAACCTGCCGCTGGCGCCGCTGTGGGTGCGGCTGCTGATGATCCCGCGCCCGTACCTGTACGCCGGCATCATGATGTTCGCGCTGCTGGGCGCGTGGTCGGTGAACGGCTCCACTGCGGATCTCGTGATCCTGCTCGTCATCGGCCTCGTCGGCTACGTCATGCGCGTGTACGACTTTCCGGTGGCGCCCGTGCTCGTGGGCATGATCCTCGGCCCGCTCTCCGAGCAGCAGCTGCGCCGCGCGCTCGCCATCAGCGAGGGCGATCCCTCCGTCTTCCTCACGCGACCGATCTCCGCCGCGCTGCTGGCGGTCACGGTGGCGGTGGTGGCGGCGCCGGCGGTCGTGCGCCTCGTGGCGCGGGCCCGCCGTTGATGCGTGTGCTCCTCGTGTGCCTCGGCGGCGCCGCCGGCACCGGCCTGCGCTACGCGGCCGCGATCCTCGGCGCGCGCTGGCTCGGCGCGGAATTTCCGTACTCCACCCTCGTCGTGAACCTCGCCGGCTCTTTCGCGATCGGCTTCGTGCAGCAGGTGGCCTTGGCGGGGACGATGTCCGAGACGCTCCGGCTCGTGCTCGTCACCGGCGTCCTGGGCGGGTTCACGACGTACTCCGCCTTCAGCTACGAGACCGTCCAGTTGATGCAGACGGGGGCGTGGGGGCGCGCCTCGCTCAACGTGCTGGTGACGACGGCCGGCTGCCTGGCGCTGTGCGCCGCCGGTCTCGCGGCGGGCCGCGCGCTCAAAGGTGGCTGAACGCCCGCCTCAGCGCGGCGGCCAC
>CAYQQT010000756.1:0-1982 GCA_964419375.1 uncultured bacterium | reverse complement strand
CGCGAGGCGGCGGATGTCGTCGAGCGTGCCCACGCCGCCGGAGGCGAGCACGGGCAGCGCCACCGCGCGCGCCAGCGCCGCCGTGTCTTCCACGTTGGGCCCCTGCTCGGTGCCGTCGCGGCTGACGTCGGTGTAAAGCAGCGCAGCGGCGCCCGCGTCGAGCGCGCGGCGTCCAGCCTCCGCCACCCCGAGCGGCGTCGTCTCCGTCCACCCCTTCACGGCCACGCGATCGCCTCTCGCGTCCACGGCCACGATGACGCGGTCGGGATGGCGGCGGCAGATATCCGCGAGGAAGGCGGGGTCGAGCACGGCGCGGGTGCCGACGACGGCCCAGCGCGCGCCCGTCTCCAGCATCGCCTCCACCGCCGCCGCATCCCGCAGCCCGCCGCCCGCTTCCACGGGCACCGGCGCCACCGCGGCCACGATCTTGGCGACGAGCGCCGCCTGTCGCGGCGCGCCCGCGAAGGCGCCGTCGAGATCCACGACGTGCAGCCGCGCGCCCCCGAGCGCCGCCCAGCGCGTGGCCATGGCCACGGGGTCGTCGGAGAACACGGTCTCGGCATCCGCCCGGCCTTCACGCAGCCGCACGCACCGCCCGTCGCGCAGGTCGACGGCGGGGATGACGATCACCCGCGCGCCTCCTTCACGATGGCCGCGAAGTTCTCCAGCAGCCGGATGCCCCATCGCTGGCTCTTCTCCGGATGAAACTGCGTCGCATACACCCGCCCCCGCTCGATCGCCGCCGCAAATCGCACCCCATACTCACACCACGCCACGCGAAGCCCGTCGGAACGGTGGTCGCGCGACCCCTTGTCGGCGGATGAGGAGCCACGCCCCCTCTCGAACAGGCCACCCTCGGCGCAAGCCGGGCTCCCAACCTCCGATACAACAGATACAACAGGAAAAAACGAGTGCACAAAATAAAACCGGCTTTCGTCGGGAATCCCCTCGAACAGGCGCATGCCGCCGCCGTGCTCGACGCCGTTCCAGCCCATGTGCGGCACCTTGAGCCCCGCCGGAAAGCGCTTCACCTCGCCCGCGATGACGTCCAGCCCTCGCCCTTCGCCGAACTCCTCGCTCCTGGAGAAGAGCAGCTGGTAGCCGAGGCAGATGCCGAGAAAGGGCCGCGTGCCGTCCAGCGCGCGCCGCACGGCGGGCAGCAGGCCGAGCGCGTCCAGGTTGCCCATGGCGTCGTGGAAGGCCCCGTCGCCGGGCAGCACCACCGCCTCCGCCTCGTCGACGACGCGCGCCTCGCTCGTCACCACCGCCGGCGTGCCCACGCGCACGAACGCCTTCTCGACGGAGGCGAGGTTGCCGCGGCCGTAGTCGACGATGGCGATCACAAGGCGCCCTTCGTGGAGGGCAGGATGCCGGCGATGCGCGGGTTCAGCCGCGTGGCGTCGGCGAGGGCGCGGCCCACCGCCTTGAACACCGCCTCCGTGATGTGGTGCAGGTTGTGGCCGTAGTGCAGCGTGACGTGGAGGGTGATCTCGGCGTTGAACGCGAAGGCGCGGAAATACTCCTGGAGGAGGTCGAGGTCGAAGTTCGACACCCGTGTGCGCGCCACCGGCACGTTGAAGACGAGGAAGGGCCGGCCCGAGAGATCGACGCAGGCCGACACGAGCGTCTCGTCCATCGGCACGTAGGCGGTGCCGTAGCGCACGATGCCCTTCTTGTCGCCCAGCGACTGGCGCAGCGCCTGTCCGAGGACGATGCCCACGTCTTCCACCGTGTGGTGCTGATCGACCTCGATATCGCCCTGGGCGTCCACCGTGAGGTCGACGAGGCCGTGCTTGGCGAAGGCCTCCAGCATGTGACTGAAGAAGGGGATGGGCGTGCGCACCTTCGAGGCGCCGGTGCCGTCGATGTTGAGGTGCAGCGTGATCTCCGTCTCCTTCGTCTTGCGCTCCACGCGCGCCTGCCGCTGATCGCTCATCTGTGTACGTGGGGGGCCCCGACATGGCCCCCCACACCCCCCAACG
>CAYQQT010000755.1:0-1983 GCA_964419375.1 uncultured bacterium | reverse complement strand
CGGGCGCCCAACCACGTGGTCGCCGGACCCGCCCCGCCCCTTCCCCCACGTCGCGACCGCGGGTGGCACAGAAAACCGGAGCTAGTCGTCGAGGCCGAGGACCCAGACGACGGCGACATCTTGCTCCTTGTTGGAGTAGACCATCACGGTGCCGCGGGGGTCTTCGGTGCGGGCGGAGCTGACGATGACGCCGGCGTCGACCGTCGCGGGGCCGGGAATCATCTGCCAGACGCCCAGGGACATGAGGACGGCGGCGACTGCGCTGCCCAAGGCCCAGCGGGGCTGCCAGAAGGCGCGTCGGGGTCGGGCGGCGGGGGCCCGCTTGGCGTCCTGGACGCCACGGACGACGCCCGGCCAGAAGCCGGTCCAGTCAGGCTCGGGCGCGGCCGCCGCCGTGCGCTGCAACAGGGCGTGCAGGCGGCGGAACTGATCGGCCTCCTTCTGACAGGCCTCGCACGACGTCAGGTGGGCGACGGTCGAACGGGTCGGCGCCTCGTCGAGAACCCCGTCGAGGAAGGCGCTGAGTCGCTGCCGGGTCCGGTAACACTTCAACACGGTCGTTGGACGGCCCGCCCCCCCACCGTTATTCTCATGGGCGCATGATAACCGAACGCCCCGTCACGTTGGACGCATCGGCCGGCGTGGCGCTCGAGGCCAGCCTGGCACTGCGCGCCGGCGCCACCGCGGGCGTCGTGGTCTGCCACCCTCACCCTCTGTACGGGGGCGACATGGACAATCCCCTCGTGCTCGACGTGAGGGACGCCTGCCACCGCGCAGGCCTGGCCACCCTGCGGTTCAACTTTCGCGGCACCGGGCGGTCCACAGGGCATCACGACGACGGCCAGGGCGAGCGTGACGACGTGCGGGCCGCTCTCGCCGCGCTCGCCGAGCACCTGCCGGCTACAGGCACGGTCGCTCTCGCCGGCTACTCCTTCGGCGCCGCCATGGCGTCCTCGGTGGCGGCGGCGGGCGAGCCACTGGGCGGCCTGGCGCTCATCGCCCCGCCCCTCGTCGTCGCCGCCTACCGATCGCCCGGGCCGCTGCCGGCCGTCAGCGGCCCCGTGCTGGTGGTGGCTGGAAGCGCGGACGAGTATTGCCCCGTGAGCGCCCTGGAAGACCTGCGCACGCAGTGGCCGAAGGCGGACGTGCGCATCATTCGCGGCGCCGATCATTTCTTCGGCGGCCGCAGCGCGCCCCTCATCGAGGCCCTCGACGCCTGGGCGGCCGCCGTGGCTTCGGGCCGCGGCTAAGACCGAGGCAGCCTGGGCGGTGTGGCGGTACCGGCGGAGAGGATGATGCGGACGCCTTCTTCCACGGTGAGGCCGGTGGCGATGACGTCGGCGCGGGGCACCACCACGATGTCACCGAGGTAGAGGTTGTTGGTGGGGATGAACACCGTTACCATCTCCGCCTTGCCGTCGAAGGTCTCCACGATGACTTCGCTCGTCACGAAGGCGTAGGCGTACGAGCCTTCGCGCGGATGCTGCACCAGGACCACGGCCTTGAACGCGTTGCGGCGCTCGGGCGAGAAGGAATCGATCAGCATCTTGACGGACGGGTAGAGCAGGCGGAACACGGGCACGCGCAGCAGCAGCTTGTCGCCCCACCCGAGCACGCGGCGCCCCGCCACGTTGCGGGCGATGGCGCCCATCAACAGGATCACGGCGATGGCGGTGAGGAAGCCGAGGCCGGGCACGGGGCGGCCCAGCAGGCGCTCGTACATGGGCGCGAAGATGTCGTCGATGCGGCTCCAGAACACCCACAGCAGCCACGCGGTGGCGAAGGCGGGCACGGTGACGAAGAAGCCGGCGATGAAACGGGATTTGAGCCACGCTTTCATGACGTCTCCGACTATGACACCAACGACGCCGGATCGCCAAATGCGGCGGCGCGCGCTCGTGACGGGCGGCGCCGTGCGCGTGGGACGCGCGCTCGCGCTCGCTCTCGCGGAGGCGGGCATGGACGTCGCCATCGCGTATCACG
>CAYQQT010000754.1:0-1990 GCA_964419375.1 uncultured bacterium | reverse complement strand
TCGCCGGTGGCCGTTGCGCTCGCCGGACTGCTCGCCCTCGCCGTCGCGATGGGCATCGGGCGGTTCGCGTTCACGCCCATCCTTCCCATGATGCAGGTGGACGCCGGGCTGTCCCTCGCCGCGGGCGGGTGGCTGGCGTCGGCCAACTATCTCGGGTACCTGCTCGGCGCGCTGTCGGCGATGGCGCTGCGCGTGCAGGCGCCGACCGCGATTCGCGCGGGCCTCGTCACCATCGGCATCACGACGCTCGGGATGGGCGTCGTGCAGCACGTGGCGGCCTGGGTCGTGCTGCGGCTGCTCGCCGGCATCGCCAGCGCCTGGGTCCTGATCTACGTGTCGGCGTGGTCCCTGGAACGGCTCACCCCGCTTCGGCGCCCCGTGCTGAACAGCACCGTCTACGCGGGGGTGGGCACGGGCATCGCCGTCGCCGGCGCCTTCTGCCTCGTGCTCATGCACGCGAACGCGAGCTCGGCGAAGGCGTGGAGCGGCCTCGGGATTCTGTCGCTCATCGTGACCGCCTGCATCTGGCGGATCGTCCGCAGCCACGCGGCCCGCGCGGCGGACCGGCGCGCGGTGGACGGCGCGCATCGATGGGATGCCGAGTCCGTGCGCCTCGTGTTCTGCTACGGATCGTTCGGCTTCGGCTACGTGATTCCCGCGACCTTTCTGCCCGTCATGGCGCGAGAGGTGATCAACGACCCCGCGATCTTCGGATGGTCCTGGCCGATCTTCGGCGCCGCCGCCGCCTTGTCCACGTTCGCGGCGGCGGCGTGGGGCAGATTCATCGGCAACCGGCGTCTGTGGATCGTCAGCCAGTTCGCGATGGCGCTCGGCGTCGCACTGCCCGTGCTGTGGCCGGGCATCGCCGGCATCATGCTCGCCGCCCTCTTCGTCGGCGGCACCTTCGTGGTCGTCACCATGGTCGGCCTGCAGGAAGCGCGGCTGGTGGCCGGCCCGCACGCCACCGGCCTCATGGCCGCCATGACATCAGCCTTTGCGCTCGGCCAGATCCTCGGTCCGATCTACGTGAGCTACGCTATCAAAGCCGGCGGCGACATGTCCACGGCGCTGCTGGTAGCGTCCGCTCTGCTGCTCGTCAGCGGCGGCGCGCTCACCGGATCACGTGGTCCGCGCGGAGGAGCAGCGAGCGCGGGAGCGTGAGGCGGCGACGGACGGCGACGCCGGGTTCCTGACCGTCTATCTCGCGTCCGTGCGTGGGCCGCCGGCGACCGGCGCCTCGCCACCGGCCTCACGCTGCAGCTTGATCTTCGCGATGCGCGGGCCGTCCATCTCCAGCACGGTCCAGCGATAGCCGGCGGCCGAAAGCGACGTGCCCGGCCACGGGATGCCGTTGAGCCGGTCGATCAGGAACCCCGCCGCCGTGTTGTAGTCGGTCGACTCGGGGACGGCCACGCCGAGGCGGTCGCGCAGCTCCTCCACCGATGTCGTGCCTTCGACGATGACGGAGCCGTCGGGCAAGCGCGTGATCCCCGGCGGCGTCTCCCGCTCCCCCTCCTCCCGGATGTCGCCCACGATCTCTTCCAGCACGTCTTCGAGGGTGACCAGACCGACCACGCGCCCGTACTCGTCCACCACGATGGCGAGGTTCTGGCGATGACGCTGGAGCTCGCGGAGGAGCACGCTGATCTTCGACGTCTCGGGGATGAACAGGGGCGGACGGACGATCTCGCGGAGCGGCGTCATCTCTCCACGCGCCACGACCTTGACCACGTCCTTGTGGATGAGGATGCCGATGGGATGCTCGAGAGAGCCTTCGTAGACGGGAATGCGCGAGTGGCCGATCTCGGCGACGTGCCGGAGAACCTGCTCGGGCGGGGTGGTGACGTCCAGCGCCTGGATTTTTATCCGCGGCACCATGATCTCGCGCACGGTCGTGTCCCCGAACTCGAAGACGTTGTGGACGAGCTCCTCTTCCGCCCGGTCGAACACGCCCCGCGCCGCGCCCTCGCGCAGGAGATAGCGCACGTCC
>CAYQQT010000753.1:0-1995 GCA_964419375.1 uncultured bacterium | reverse complement strand
CCGCCGGCTACGCGGGCCTCACCCAGCCGCCGTGGACCGGGTGATGCGAGCAGATGAACTCGAGGAACGCCGGCCGTCCCTTGGCGTTCTCGTCGAAGGCGCGCGTCAGCGCCGGAATGATCTCCGACGGCTCGAAGACGTCCTCCCCGTAGAAGCCGACCGCCTTCGCCATGTTCGCCATGCACGCCGCGGCATGGTCCGACACCTTCCACGTGTAGGGATCGTGGCCGGCGCCCCAGAAGCCCTGCCCGTACCCGGAGTACCCGCCGTTGTTGATGTGGATCGTCGTGATCCCGATCTTGTAGCGCGCCACCGCCTCGAAGTTGCCCATCATGTAGCACACGCCGGCGTCGCCGGTGACGTTGACGCACTGCCGATCCGGATACGCGAGCTTGGCCGCGATCGCGCCGGCCAGGCTGAAGCCGAGCGTGGAGACGTTGCCCCATCCGAGATAGCCGCGCGGGATCTGCGCCTCGTAGACCGTGCTCGTCTGGTCGCGCGTGTTGCCGGAGTCGGCGGTGACGAACGAGCGCTTCGGGTCGAGGACCTTCATGAGATCGCCGAACACCCGGTACGGATTCATCGGCGTCTCGCTCGACTCCATCCACGGCCTGAACTTCGCCATGAACGCCTGCTTGCCCGCGCGGATCTCGTCGAGGAGCTGCGGGTTCTTGCGAGGACCGCGCGCCGACAGCTCGGTGGTGAGCGCCGGCAGCGTCAGCTTGAGGTCGCCGATCACGGCGTGACGGGTCTCGTAGCTGCGGTTGATGTCCAGCGTGTCGACGGTGCACTGGATGATGGTCTTCTTGTCGGCGTCCGGGACGGCGTGACTGAACCGGTTGGGAAACAGGCTCGCGCCGAGGGAGAAGAGCACGTCCGCCTTGCGGAGGAAGTGCTCGGCGAGCGAGCCGCGCACGCCGACCGAGAGCGGGTGGTGCTCGGGAAAGGCGCCCTTCCCCTTCAGGGTCGTCAGCACCGGCACCTGCGCGAGCTCGGCGAACCGCAGGAGCTCGCTCGTGGCGTCGGCGTAATACACACCCTCGCCGACGAACAGCAGCGGATCCTTCGCGGCCAGCAGCGCCTTCACGGCGCTCTTCACGTCGTCGGGATCGGGACCCGACCGCCAGCCCTTCACCGGCGCGTACGGATACAGGTCTTCCTCGTACTCGCCGAGATCGCGCGGAATGATGAGGAGCACCGGCCCCGGCCGCCCGGACCGGAGCTGCGTGAACGCCCGGCGCGTGAAATCGGGCACCAGCTCCGCGCGGTCGACCTTTCCCACCCACTTCGTGACCGACTTGAACGCCTCCGCCATGTCGTAGTGCGTGTGCCGGCTCGCGCCCTGCCCGACCCCTTCCGCGAGGACGAGCAGCGGCGAGGAGTCCTCCCACGCCTGCGCGACGGCGCCGTAGGCCATCTGGATCCCGGCCGCGTTCAGGTTGGCCATCACCGTGCACACGCCGATCTGCTTGCCGCAGGTGACGCGCGAGAACGCGTCGGCCACGGCGACCGCGAACCGCTCCTCGCCCATCATGAGGATCGGCACGCCCTCCTCGCCGAGCGCGTTGTTCACGTGGTTGGTGGGATAGCAGCTCACCCACGGGATGCCCTCGGACTTGAGGATCCGCGCGAAGCCGTTCGCCGCTTTGACTTTCATGGCCTCTCCTCCTTCGACCGGCGCCTTCTCGTACCCCGATGACCGAGCCCTGTCAAGGATCACGGCACGCAGCGGCGGGCGGCGTCGCCCGGTCAGGGCAGGAGGCCGGCGATCGGGATCGATCGGTCGGGAACGATTCGCGGCGTGACGGTCGCCGGAGGCCGCAGGGTCTCGACGATGCGGTAGCGCCCAGCCGTAGAGCGCGGCCGGGATGCCTCGGGCTCGCGGTGGACTTCGAGCGCGGCGTGGACGAGGTCGACGATCCAGCACTCGGGGATCGCCGCCCGGGCGTAGAGGCTCGCCTTGTACTCGCGGTCGACCCGGTAGGACGTCTCGGC
>CAYQQT010000752.1:0-1996 GCA_964419375.1 uncultured bacterium | reverse complement strand
CGCGTGAAGGACCGCATTGTCTTCATCGGCGCCACCGCCGAGGGCACGTACGATCCGCGCGTGACCCCGGTGTCGCCGATCTTCCCGGGGGTCGAGAAGCACGCCAACGTCGCCGCCAACATCATCGACGGCCGCTTCATCCGCGGGCGCCGAAGAGGTCCGCGGCGGCGGTGGGGATCTGCGACTGAACGAGACAGCGGCGCGCGTCGACTTTCTTAATGGTGACAGGCAATGCAGTCGAGAGGCGCGCGCATGCCGCGCGTGGCGTTCTGCTCGCGATGGCAGTCGAGGCACCAGCCCATCGTCAGCGGCGGCGACGGCGGCCGCAGGCCGACGAGGTTCTTGAGGTCGTTCAGCAGACGCGGCCCGGTGGCGGCGCCCACCACGCGCATGCGCTCGACGGGGCCATGGCAGCTCTGGCATTCGACGCCGGCGCGCACGTGCGGCTTGTGCGGGAAATACGTGAACTCCGGCACCTTGAACACGCGCACCCACGGCACCGCTTCGCCGCGCTCGGCGTAGCGGTGGATCTTCTGGATCTCCGGATTATCCTGCGCGCCGATGATCCGGTGACAGCCCATGCACCGCTCCACGGACGGTACTCCCGCGTACTCCGAGCGCCGCGCATCGGCGTGGCAGTACTGGCAGCCGATCTGAAACGAGCCCGCGTGAACGACGTGGCTGAACAGGATGGGTTGTGCGGGCGCGCCCGCCACGGTCACGAGGTCACGGGAGTGCTCGGGCCGGTACGCGGGCTGCGCGACGGAGCGAACGTACAGGACGACCTGGCGGATCTGCTCGCCGCTGAGCGTGCGGTCAAAGGGTGGCATGGTGGGCGCAAGCCCCTCCGCGGGACCACCGTGGCGGATGATGTTCACGAGGAACTCGTCCGGTAGCGCGTTCATCAGGCGGCCCTCGGTCAGGTTCGAGGGCTTGGTGGCGAACGCCGCTGCCGAGGGGCCGTCACCGCGCCCCTCGGGGCCGTGACAGGCGGCGCAGTGGGTCGCGTAGAGCTGACGGCCCAACTCCACGTCACGCGTCACTACCGGCGACGCGGTGGGCGCGGCGACGGCGCGGGACCACGTGAGCAGGCCGGCGACGGCCACCGAGAGGATGGCTCCCGCGGCCGCACCACCGGCCCAGATTCGCCAGCTCAGGGTTGGTGCTCCTTGACGCCGGTCCTACTCGCGGATCAGGCGCTCCCGGCGCTGGAGGTAGCCGTGCCGCACCGCGCTGTACATGTCGATCACGCTCTCCTCGAAGCCCTGGTAGAGGTCGAGGTTCAGCGCGCGCTCGTTGACGATGTCGCCGACCTTCATTCCGAGACGGTCCCAGAACAAGGGCAGGTAGTAGCTCAACGGGTCCATGAAGGTGTCCACGAACTTGCCGATGCCGTCCCGCACGGTGAGCGGCTCCAAGAACGGCAGGATGAGGTAGGGGCCGGGACCGGCGCCCCACACGCCGAGCGTCTGCCCGAAGTCCTCGCGGCTCTTCTGGATGCCCCAGTAGTCCTTGGCGGGGTCGAAGAGGCCGCCGATGCCGGCGGTGCTGTTGATGAGGAAGCGGCTCAGCTCACGGCCGGCGCCGCCCCACTTGCCCTGCAGCGCGCTGTTGACCAAGCGCGGCACGAAGTTGATGTTGTCGAAGCCGTTGGAGATCATCACCTGGAACGGCTCCGGCATGACGACGTTGTACGCCTTCGCCACCGGCTTGAGCACGTAGCGGTCGAGCTTGCGGTTGAACTCGAACATCGTCTCGTTGAACGGCTCCCACGGATCGTACTCTTCGATCTCGACGGGCTCGGCCGCCGGCTCCGGGGCACGCACCTGGGCCATCGCGACGTCATCGGCGCTCGCGGCCGGCTCCGCCGGCGTCGCCGTCGCCGAGGGCACGGTCTCGTCCTCGGGCGTGATGCCTTCCGTCGCCGGCGCGGGCGGAGCGCCGTGCGCAGGCGAGAGCGAGACGAGCGACAGCAGGAGCGCAGCGGCAGCGGCAC
>CAYQQT010000751.1:0-2000 GCA_964419375.1 uncultured bacterium | reverse complement strand
GCCGGGCGTCGACGTCGACGCGCTGGTGGCGGCGGTGCGCGAGCGCGCGGCCGGCGGTCCGCAGATGGTCGTGCGCTCCAATCGTGCGCTCCGCGAGGCGTCGCTCGAGAGCTTCGACCGCACCTTCGCCATCACCGGGGTGCTGCGCACGCTCAGCGTGGTGGTCGCCTTCGTCGGCATGCTGGCCGCGCTCATGGCGCTGCAGCTCGAGCGCACGCGGGAGATCGGCGTGCTGCGCGCGCTCGGCCTGACGCCCCGCCAGGTCTGGGGCCTCGTCACCGCGCAGACCGGCATCATCGGACTCCTGGCCGGCGTGCTCGCGGTGCCGAGCGGTCTGCTCCTCGCGGGCGTGCTGGTCTTCGTCATCAACCGGCGCTCGTTCGGGTGGACGATGTCGATCGATCCGTCGCCGTGGATCCTGCTCCAGGGCGTCGCGCTGTCGCTGCTGGCCGCGCTGCTGGCCGGCCTCTATCCGGCGTCGCGCATGGCGACCATGCCGCCGGCCGAGACGCTGCGCGATGAGTAGGGCCGCGCTGGCGGTCGTGCTCGTCGCCGTGGCGGTGGCGGACCCCTCATGCGCACCGGTTAACGGCTTTGATCAGTCCGAGCGCTCAGGCGCCTTCGCGCAGGGCCTGGGAAACAGTCCTATCGATCCAGGCCCGGCTCCCGGAATGCAACTTTAGGTGATTGCATCGACGGCCATCGAACGTCGGTTATTTTATCAATCTCGTGATCGTCGCACGTCGTAGTGGCTCGATCGATAGCGTTGTTACGCACTTACAGTCTGGTACGGACTTTGCTTCTGCATTCCGCATATTCCGCATAGTCCGCTCGCTCGGAGATGCCCATGACAATGGTTAGGACCCTGACGCTTCTCGGCACCATCGTAGTACTCCTCAGCGCTGCCACAGCAAGCGCCGTTCCCGCGACGTGGTCGGTGAATGGCCACTCCTACGACGTCATCGATGCGGCCGTCAATTGGGATACGGCGAAGGCCAGTGCAGAGCTTGCCGGCGGACACTTGGCGACGATCAATTCCGCCGCGGAGAACCAGTTCCTCTTCGACAACTTCGGGGGACTTGCGGTCCAATTGAAATGGCTGGGCGCATCTCAGAGCTTCGCTGCCACGTCGTTTGGGGAGGGATGGTCGTGGGTTGTGCCCGGTGAGCCGTTCAGTTTCACCAACTGGAATTCACCCCCGGAGCCCAACGACGGCAACGACGGCGTAGAGAATGGGTCGGAGAACTATCTTCACTACTGGTTCACCGAAGGCAACGACGGCTCGACCAACGGCACTCGGTGGAACGACAATCCGAATGTCACGGGAATCGGGTACGTCATCGAGTTCGAGAACGCGCAAACCGCGCCGGTGCCAGAACCGGCGACCATCGCGTTCCTCGGTACGGCACTCGGTGGCTTGGCAGTCCGGTTCATCAGGCGACGCAAAGCAGCCGCCTGAAGGCGTAGGCCAGGTCGGCTAACGAACTCCGCCGGGCGTCCCAAATCACGGGGCGCCCGGCAAGGGCACCTCATCCTCCCGCCGCTCGGCCCTACCCGTCGCTCCGCGGTCATCGGTTTCGGGACATGCAACACTTAGTAGGATGAAGCCGTTCACTCTGCCTCCCCGAAGCCGGACACTCGGCGAGTGCTCACGTGCATCGACCTCATCGTCGCCCTCGGCGAGGTGTTCGTGCTCGTGGGCTTCGCCGGGCTCTTCGTGGTGATGGTGGGCTGCGCGCTCGTCACGCCCGCCGCCGCCCTGGTGCTCCTGCGGCCGCTCCATCCCATCGCCGGCGTCGTCTTCGGCCTCCTCGGGCGCCTCGCCACCCGCAGCGATGTCAGGGATCTTTTCGATTTCGCGCGGTGCCTCCGACAATGTGTCGCCAATATGTCGACTTTATGGCGTTTTGAAGTCGGGCCCAGGATTTGCAGGCGTGTCCTTGCCTCAGGGTTTCTTCTCTCCGGGTCATCACGTGGACGCTGCGCGTGGATCAAGTAAT
>CAYQQT010000750.1:0-2001 GCA_964419375.1 uncultured bacterium | reverse complement strand
CCGCTGAAGATCGTGCCCGTGCTCACGTGGGGCAGCAGCGTCTTGAGCACGAACATGTTCATGCCGACGGGAGGGCTGATGAGGCCGATCTCGACCACGCACACGATCACGATGCCGAACCAGACGGGATCGAAGCCGAGCTGGACGATGACCGGGTAGAACACGGGAATGGTGAGCAGCACCATCGACAGCTCCTCCATCGCCGTCCCGAGGACCACGTAGATGGCGCAGATCGCCAGCACCACCACCGTCGGGTTGAGATTGTAGCCGGTGACCAGGGCCTTGAGGTCGCCCGGCATCGTGGTGATGTTGATGAACTCCGCGAACATGAGGGCGCCGATGAGGATCATGAAGAGCATGGCGGTGGTGCGCGCGGACTCCAGCAGCGCGCCGTAGAGCGTGCGCCACGTGAGCGCCCGGCGCCACAGCGCGAAGACGAGGGCGCCGAAGGCCCCCATGCCGGCGCCCTCGGTGGCGGTGAAGAGGCCGCCGTAGATGCCACCCATCACGAAGATGAAGAGCACCGCCACGCCCCACACTTCCTTGAGGGCCAGCAAGCGCTCGCGCCACGTGGAGCGCTCGCCGGGAGGCCCCGACGTGGGATCGCGCCAGTTCATGTACATGACGGCGACGCAGAGCAGGATGGCGCCGAGGATCCCGGGCACGATGCCCGCCGCGAACAGCTTGCCGATGTTGGTTTCGGTGAAGACGCCGTAGATCACCATGATGGTCGAGGGCGGGATCATGATGCCGAGGGTGCCCGCGCCCGCGATCACGCCCGCCGCGAGCCGGTCGGAGTAGCCGAAGCGCTTCATCGAGGGGTAGGCCACCTTCGCCATGGTGGCGGTGGTGGCGATGGACGAGCCGCAGATGCCACCAAAGCCGGCGGAGGCCCAGATGGTGGCCATGGCCAGCCCCCCGCGGAAGTGGCCGATGAAGGCGTAGGCGGCGCGGAAGAGCTCCTGCGACATGCCCGCGCGCGTGACGAAGTTGCCCATCAGGATGAAGAGCGGCACCACCGACAGCGTGTAGTTGCGCCCCGTCTCGTAGATCTTCGTCTGGGCGCTGGCGAAGGCGACCATCCAGTTCCAGTCACGCATGTAAGCGTAGCCGACGATGCCGACCACACCCATCGCGAACGCGATGGGCACGCGCGCGAAGGCGATCACCATCATCACCGCGAGGCCGATCAGCCCCTCCGTCATCGGCGCGCCAGGGCCTTGTAGAGGTGGATGAGGCCCGCGAGGCCGATCGTGATGGCCATGAAGTAGACGAAGGGGCCGTAGACGATGCGCAGCACGTCGGTGGCGTCGCGGTACGCCCAGATGCGGTCGGCCTTGAGCCAGATGAGCCAGGTGAGCAGGAACATGACGGCGGCCGACGCCAGCTGCACCCCGCGCTGGAGCAGCGTCTGCGCGCGTGGGCTGAGCAGCCGGTCGATGAAGTCCATGACGGCGTGCTCGTCGGCGTACGTCACGAGGGGCAGGCCGGCGAAGATCAGCACCAGCAGCATGAGCTCGGTGACTTCGAAGGCGCCCGCGAGGGGGCGGTTGAAGACGTAGCGCGCCACCACGTCCACGACCGTGAGCAGCATCATGGCCATGAGGATGGTGGAAGCGGCGGCGCCGAGGAGACTGTCGGCGTGCCGCTCCCACCGGCGTTCGGGTGCGGTCACTTCTCGGCGGCGACCTTCTTCAGCTCCTCACGGAACTCGGCGAGGATCTTGGCGGCATCCACCCCTTTGGCGCTCGCCTTCTTAATCCAGTCGTCGATGATGGGCGCGGAGCGTTTCTTCACCTCGGCCACGAAGGCGGAATCCGCCTCGACGATCTTCACGCCGGACTTCTTGAGGGCCTCCAGGCCCCGCTTGTCGGCTTCGTCCCAGGAGCGGCCCGCCAGCCGCGCGAGATGCTCTCCCGAGATCTTCTCGAGCGCGTCCTGGTCCTGCTTGGGCAGCTTGTTCCACTTGTCCTCGTTCATGAAGAAGCCGAAGGCGGAGCT
>CAYQQT010000749.1:0-2002 GCA_964419375.1 uncultured bacterium | reverse complement strand
AGGCGGCCGCCCGCGGCCTCACGCTGCACGTGCCTGCGCCGCGGCTCTGCACCGACAACGCCGCCATGATCACCGCCGCCGGCAGCGATCGTCTCGCCGCCGGCGAGCGCGCGCCCCTGACCATGAACGCCATTCCCGATCTGCCACTGGCGTCATGAACTTCCAGGCGGTGCTGGCGGGGCTTCCCGACGCGGTGATCGCGGTGGACACGAATCTCCGTATCGTGTTCTGGAACTCGGCGGCCGAGATCCTCACCGAGCGCTCCGCGCGCCGCGCCGAGGAGCGCCTGCTCAAGGACGTGTTTCCCGCGGAGGCCTCGGTGGTGCGGCGGCTCGGGGAGACGCTGGCCACCGGAGAGAGCCGCTCGGAGGCGGAGGCGCTCATCGAGCGCCCTGACCGGCGATCGATCCCCGTGAGCCTCGTCACCGCGCCGCTCTTCGACCGCGAGGGGCGGGTGGAGGCGGCGGTCGCGGTGCTGCGCGATCTCTCGCGTATCCGCCAGCTCGAGGCGGAAGTGCGGCGCGGCGAGACGCTCGCCGCCGCGGGCCGGATGGCGGTAGGGCTGGCCCACGAGATCCGCAATCCCCTCGGCGCCATCCGGGGCGCCGTGCAGCTGCTCTCGCGCGAGCTCAGCGCCGACTCACGCCTGCAGGAGTACACCACGGTGCTGCTCACCGAGGTGGACCGCGTGAATCGCATCATCGAGATGCTCCTCGACCTCGCGCGCCCGGCGCCGATCCGGCCCGTGCCGCTGAACCTCCACCAGCTGCTCGAGCGCGTGGCGCTGCTGAGCGAGGAGGGCGCGCGCGGCAAGGGCGTGACGCTCGCGCGCCGGTACGATCCCAGCCTGCCGCCCATCCTCGGCGACGAGGACCGGCTGCTGCAGGTCTTCCACAACCTCGTGCGCAACGCGCTCGATTCGATGACGGCGGGCGGCCAGCTCACGCTCACCACCCGGGTCAGCATGAACACGCTCTTCGGCAAGGTCGACCTCGGCAGCGGCCAGCGGCACATGGTGGAGGCCCAGGTGAGCGACGAGGGCGCGGGTATCCCCGACGACGTGCGGGCGAAGATCTTCGATCCCTTCTTCACCACGAAAGACCACGGCCTCGGCCTCGGCCTCGCCATCTGTCACCAGATCCTCGAGCAGCACAAGGGCGCCATCCATCTCGAGAGCGAGCAGGGACGCGGCACCGTGGTCACCTGCTTCCTGCCCATCGCCAAGGCATGAGCGCCGCGCGCATCCTGATCGCCGACGACGAGGACAGCCTGCGCTGGGTGCTGGAGAAAGGGCTGCGCCAGGCCAGCTACGAGGTGACGGCCGTCAAGGACGGCGAGAGCGCGGTGCGCGCCTTCAAGGAGACGCCCTTCGATCTCGTCTTCCTCGACATCCGCATGCCGGGCATGGACGGCCTCACCGCCCTCGCCAGGCTGCGCGAGCTGCGCGCCGACGCCCACGTGGTGGTGATGACGGCGCACGGCACGATGGAGACCGCCATCCAGGCCATGCAGCGAGGCGCCTACGACTACCTCGCCAAGCCCTTCGACCTCGACGAGGTGCTGCTGCTCGCCGAGCGCGCGCTGGCGGCGAGCCGTCTCACGCAGGAAGTGGCGCGCCTGCGCAGCGGGCTGCTGGAAGTGTGGGAGTTCGGCGCCCTCATCGGCCGCCACCCGCGCATGCAGGACGTGTACAAGACGATCGGCCGCATCGCCGCCACCGACGTCACCGTGCTCCTGCGCGGCGAGTCGGGCACGGGCAAGGAGGTGGTGGCGCGCGCCATCCATCACTACAGCCGCCGCGCGGGGCGTCCCTTCGTGGCGGTGTCGGGCGCCGCCATTCCCGCCACGCTGCTGGAGTCCGAGCTGTTCGGCCACGAGCGCGGCGCCTTCACCGACGCCAAGGAGCGCAAGCTCGGCAAGATAGAGCTCGCCCACGGCGGCACGCTCTTCCTCGACGAGATCGGCGACATGCCGGTGGAGCTGCAGACCAAGCTGCTGCGCG
>CAYQQT010000748.1:0-2010 GCA_964419375.1 uncultured bacterium | reverse complement strand
CAGTGCGGGCCCTCCTGGCGTCCGAGGCAGCAACCGAGATGGGGCGAGAGCGGGCACGTACCGCAGAACCGCTCTCCGTCGCTTCCGAAGTCCACACGGCGCTCGAGATCACCGCACAGGCGCGCATGGCGCTCGGCGCCGAGGGCGCGCCGCCCCTTGAAGGCATCCCCGACGTTCGCGCCACCCTCGACCGATGCCGGCCCGAGGGCAGCGTGCTCGACGGGGCGGAGCTCGCGTTGCTGATTCCGGCCCTCGACGCCGGTCCCCGCCTCACCGCCTACGGGCGCGCCCTCGAAGCCGTCGCGCCCGATATTGCCAGGAACACACAGCGGATCCCGCGCCTCGCCGACGTGCGCGACGGACTGCGCCGTGCCCTCGACGACGACGGCGCCCTCACCGACCGCGCCAGCGCCCGTCTCGGCCAGGTGCGCCGCGAGATCCGCGACGGGCGGCGGCGCGTCGCGGCCGACCTCGAGCGCCTGATCCAGTCGGAGGGGGAGCGCGTGTTCGCGGAGCGCTTCGTGACGCTCCGCCACGGCCGCTACGTGGTGCCGGTGCGCGCGGAGGCGCGCGGCCGCGTGCGCGGAATCGTGCACGACCGCTCGCAGAGCGGGCAGACGGTGTTCGTGGAGCCGGAAGCGAGCGTGGAGGCCAATAACGACCTCGTGCAGTTCGTCCGCGAAGAAGAGCACGAATCGGCGCGCATTCTCGCCGAGCTCACCGCGCGCGTGCGCGGGCATGCCGACGACATCGCCACCCTCATGGAGGCGGTGGGCGACCTCGACTGGGCCTTCGCGCGCGCCGGCCTCGCCCAGCGCATGGACGCCACGCGGCCCGTCATCGAGGCGGAGGGCGACGTGCTCGTGCGGGCCGCGCGCCATCCCCTGCTGCTCGCGCAGAGCTGGCGGGATCCGAGCCGGCCCGTGATGCCCGTGGACATCGAGCTCACGCGGGCGCGGCCGCTGCTCATCGTCACCGGCCCCAACGCGGGCGGCAAAACCATCGCCCTCAAGACCCTCGCCCTCTTCTGCATGCTCGCCCAGACCGGATGTCACGTTCCCGCCGCCGAGGGCGCGCGCCTGCCGCTCTTCGAGCGCATCTACGCGATCATCGGCGACGATCAGTCGGTGGCCGAGAACCTGTCCACCTTCTCGGCCTTCGTCAAGCAGATCCGTGAGGTGGTGGCGGGCGCGGACCGCCACGCGCTCGTGCTCCTGGACGAGCTCGGAGCGGGCACCGACCCCGACGAAGGCGCCGCCCTCGCACAGGCGATCCTCGAGGAGCTGGACGCACGGGGCGCGCTCGTGGTGGCCACCACCCACCTGGAGCCGCTGCGCGCCTTCGCGAGCACGCATCCGCGCGCGCGCAACGCCTCCGTCGAGTTCGACACCGCCACCCTCGCTCCCACCTTCCGCCTCGTGTACGACCGCCCCGGCCAGAGCTACGCGCTCGCCATCGCCGCGCGCCTGGGGCTGGGACAGGCGCTGATCATGCGGGCGCAATCGCATCGCTCGCAGCACGCCGCGCGTCTCGGCGAGCTGCTCGCGCAGATGGACGAGCGCAGCCGGAGCGATGCGGACAAGACGCGCGAGATCGAGCGCCGCGAGAGCGAGACGGCGGCACGCCTGTCGGCCGCGCGCGAGCTGGAGGCGGAGGCGCTCGCACGTGCCCGCGCCACCATCGAGCGCGCCCGGTCCGAGGCGACCGCCCTGCTCACCGAGATCCGCCGCGCGGTCTCCGCCGAGTGGGAGCGCCTCAAGCGCTCCGAACGCTCGCGGCCGGCGCTCGACGAGAGCCGCCGCCGATTGTTAGAAATCGGTGCCCGCCTCCCCGCCATCATCCCCGAGCCCAACCACGAGACGCTCGAGCCCGGCATGCCGGTGACCGCCGCCCATCTCGGGATCCACGGCGAGATCGTCGCCATCGCCGGCGGCACGGCGACGGTGAGCACGGGCAGCGTGACGGTGCGCGTGCCGGTGGCCGCCCTGCGGCGCGCGGAGCGGGCGCCCG
>CAYQQT010000747.1:0-2012 GCA_964419375.1 uncultured bacterium | reverse complement strand
GCTCAACTTGCTACGGCGCAGGGCCAGCCGGGCTACGGCAGCAGCGCGCCGACGGTGCCGGCTGCCCTTCGGCTCGGCGACGATCAGCTGTGCGCCGACGAGCTCGATCGGATCGTGCTCGAAGGCGCCAAGATCGGCGAGCCGCTCGTACTCCACGCGGTTCCAGCGCCGTAGTGTCAACAGGGCCTGCGGCATGACGACAAGGTAGCGAGCGCTCAGCCGAGCGTCAATCGGGCCATTCATCCGACTGCTGGACGAGACGTTCACGCTCGATGCCGCGCGGCGGATCAGCTTCGAGACGACCGTGCAGGGCCTCGACGGCTTCAGCGTCAAGCACACGACGCACGTCGGCGAGATCGGGCGCGATCTCGCCGACCTCGCGTCGCAGCTTCACAGCCGCACGCACCAGTATCCGGACGGCGTCGTGCTCTACATCGGGACGATGTTCACGCCGCTGGACGACCGCGGCGCGCCCGGGAGCGGCTTCACCCACAAGGTCGGCGACGTGGTGAAGATCGCAGCACCGGAGATCGGCACGCTGGTCAACGAGGTCGTGCACTGCCAGGACGCCGAGCCGTGGACCTTCGGGACCGGCGCGCTCATGGCGAACCTCGCGCGGCGCGGGGTGCTGCGTGGCTAACCTCCTCGACGGCATCAGGGTCATCGACGCCGCCAACTTCATCGCGGGGCCGCCGACCGGCGACATCTCGTAGAGCTCGTGGCGGGCGCCGAACTCGCTGCCGCACAGGTCCCAGGCGAGCATGAAGAGCGCCGTCTTGTCGCGGGCGGAGATCCCGGCGCCGCGCAGCGAGGAATAGACCGGGCCCAGCGCGCGCCCGGCCTGCAGCGCGAACAGATCGGGATAGATCACGCCGTTCTCGGGATCGACGCTCGCCTGCGCCTCTGCTGCGCGCGAGGTGTTGCGGATGACCTCCACGCGCGTGGCCGCCTCCCCCAGCATCTCCATCACATCCGAGCACGACCGATGTGAAGGATCGCGACGCTAATCCCTCAGCCCTCCACGACCACGGCGTGACGCTCGACGTCGGCGGGCGGGTCGGCGAGGCGCGGGCCGCGACCGAGGAAGAGGACGAAGGGAATGACGGCGACGAAGATCCAGACGAGCCACCAGAAGTTGTCGATGAAGGACAGCAGCAGCGCCTGCCGTTGCACCATCCCGTACAGGTGCGCCCACGCCTGCTGCTCGGCGGTTGCCAGATCCGCACCGCGCGCGGTGAACGTCGCGACGAGTGTCTGGTAGCGGTCCCACACGTCGGGGTCGTACAGGCTCACGTGGCTCGCCAGCCGCGCCTGGTGCGTCTGGGCGCCGCGCTGCAGGAACGTCACCACTGCCGCGATGCCGATGCTGCCGCCGATGGTCCGCATGAAGTTGAAGAGCCCGGAGGCGTGGCCCAGCTCGCGCATCGGCACCGCGCTGAGCGCCACCGTCGAGAGCGGCACGAACGTGAAGCCGATGCCGAACCCCTGGATGAGCCGCGGCAGCATGATCTGCCAGTAGCTCGCTTCCAGCGAGAGCGTGGCCATCAGGTACATGGCGTAGGCGTTCAGCGCGCAGCCCGCGCCGATGATCCAGCGCGGATCGACGCGGCTCAGCAGGGCGCCGGCGACCGGCATCGTGACCAGGGTGGAGAGGCCGCCGGGCGCCAGCACGAGCCCCGCCAGCATCGCCGTGTAGCCCATGAGGATCTGCGTGAAGAGCGGCGAGAGCACCATGATCCCGTAGAACGCGATGCTCATGACGAACATCGCCGCCGTGGCCACCGCGAACGTGCCGTGCCGCAGCACGCGGAGGTCGACCACCGGCTCCTCGGCGCGCAGCTCGCGCACGACGAGCGCGACGAGCGCGGCCGCCGCCGCCACGCTCAGCCACACGATCAGCGAGGAGGCGAACCAGTCCTCACGCTGGCCGCGGTCGAGCACGAACTGCAGCGCGCTCACGCCCACCACCAGGAGCACGAGGCCGGGCACGTCCACGCGGCGCACCGCCGGCC
>CAYQQT010000746.1:0-2012 GCA_964419375.1 uncultured bacterium | reverse complement strand
GGGCGTGCTCGCGCTGCCGGGGCTCGCCGACCGGCAGGCGGCGCAGGCGGCGGAGCGCCTGGCCAGGGTGTGAGATGTCGATCATCAACTACGCGGCGAAGGTCATCAACTTCAAGATCGTCTACTACGGCCCCGGCATGGCCGGCAAGACGGCGAATCTACAGTACGTGCACCGCTGCCTGCCCGACGCCAACAAGGGCAACATGATCTCGCTCGCGGCCGGCGACGACCGCACGCTCTTCTTCGATTTCCTGCCCGTGACCGCCCTCAGCGTGCGCGGCTTCGCGACGAAGTTCCAGCTCTACACGGTGCCCGGCCAGAGCCACTACAACATGACGCGCAGGCTCGTCCTGCGCGGGGTGGACGGCGTCGTCTTCGTGGCGGACTCGCAGTGGGACCGGCTGCGCGAGAACGTGGAGAGCTTCCGCAACCTCGACGAGAACCTCAAGGAGTACCAGCTCGATCTCGCCACCACGCCGTACGTGGTCCAGTACAACAAGCGCGATCTCGGCAACGTGGCCCCGTGCGAGTACCTGGAGTACATGTTGAACCGGGGCGCCCGGAGGGCGCCGTCGTTCGAAGCGGTCGCGCTCGAGGGCAAGGGCGTGTTCGACACGTTGAACACCGTGTCGCGCATGGTCCTCGTCAAGGAGTTCGACCAGCGGCAAGAGGGAGCACCCTGATGCGACACGACGTGGTCATCCACGAAAGCGACGCGGCGCGCATCGACGCCGTGCTGAGCCGCTTCCTCGCCGACTCGGGGGCGAGCGCCGCCCTTCTCATCGACCGCAGCGGCCAGCCGCTCGCGCAGTGCGGGACCTCGCCGGCGCCGGACACGGCGTCCATGGGGGCGCTCGCCGCGGGCGCCTTCAGCGCCACCGCCGCCCTCGCGCGCCTGCTCGGCGAAAGCGAGTTCTCCGTCCTCTTCCACGAGGGCAAGCACGAGAGCCTGCACGTGTCCACCGTGGACGACTTCACCATTCTCCTGGCGGTGTTCGGCGACCACACCACCGTCGGCATGGTGCGTCTCTTTGCGCGCGAGACCAGCGCGTCGATCGGCGTCATCCTCGAGGAGACGCGCTCGCGGCCGCGGCGGACGGGCGCCCTCTCGGCGCCGCTCACGGCTGACGAGGCCGGGCGCGCGGTCGATCATCGTCCCGCGTAAGGGGCCGCTGTCGGCGTCTGAGCAGCGCGAGCTCTGCGAAGCGGCGGAGATCTTCGAGTCCGTCATCGAAGCGGGCGGGCTCGACATCTCCACGTTCGAGTCGCTCCGCGAGATCTACACCCGCCTCGGTGACTCTCCCCATCTGGCGTTGACCGTTGAGCGGTTGACGGCTGCGCTCGCGGAGCCCGTTCCTCCGGTCGTGGAGGCGGGGGCGCGGGGAGCGGTCCCCGAGCCACCCCCGCCCGGTGTAGGGCCTCCCGGTTCGGGGACCGCCCCCCGCCCCCCCGCGTCCACGACCTCACGTGGCGGTCGAGTAGCAGCGCGCCCGCCGGCGTTTGGTGATCGCAAGGCGGAGCCGGCGCCCCGGGTGTTCTCGGCGGCGGTCGGTGTGGAGACGGCGCCGTGGTCTGCGGCGACGGACCTCGACGTCGCGGATGCCGGCAGCGAGGGCGCGTCGCCCCGCCTCTCGGAGACCTCGACGGGCTCGCCGCCGCGTACTCGCGCGGTGGCGGCGCGGCGGCGCGGGCGGCTCGGCGAGCTGCTCGTCGCCGAGGGACTCATCTCGCAGGAGCAGCTGTCGGAGGCGTTGCGGGAGCACCGCCGCTCCAAGGAGCGGTTGGGCAGCGTGCTCGCGCGCAAGGGGCTGGTGAGCGAAGAGCGGCTCGTGGAGCTGCTCTCCCGGGAGCACGGCCTGCCGTCGGTGGCGGCGGCGGACGTGGACGTGGACGCCGAGGTGCTGGCACTGGTGCCGGCGCACATCGCGCGCAAGTATGGCGTGTTGCCGCTGGCGCGGACGGAAACCGCGCTCACGCTGGCCATGGCCGATCCCGGCAATGTGGTGGCGCTC
>CAYQQT010000745.1:0-2019 GCA_964419375.1 uncultured bacterium | reverse complement strand
ACCATTGCGACGTCAGGCGGCGAGCGCGTGATCGAGGAGCGCCACGGCTTTGCCGGGGCGCTCCGAGCGTTGGGGGGTGTGGGGGGCCATTTCGGGGCCCCCCACGTACACAGATGAGCCTACAGGCCGAGATGGCGGCACAGATCGCGCGGGGGGTACGGCTGGAATCCCCGGACGAGATGACGCCGGAGTACCGCGACCACCTCGTGCACCTCCTCACCATGCAGGCGGACTCCGAGCTGGCGGGCGGGTACGGCTACGTGCCGTGGATCACCAAGGCGCCCACGGTGGAGGAAAAGCACGTCGTTGCGCAAATCGTGAAGGACGAGCTGCGGCACGCCGCCGTCATGTACGGCCTGCTCGCGGACCTCGGCGTCGACGTCGACGCCCACGTCCGTCGCCACGACGAGACCTTCACGATGCGCATCGACGCCGGCGCCGACATCGGCACCGCGCGCATCACCGCCGACAAGCGGGTGAACATCTTCTATTACCCGATCGACACCTGGCAGGACTTCGTGTTCTTCAACTTCTGCATGGACCGCGGCGCCGGCCACCAGCTCGAGGACGTGCGGCACTGCTCCTACGGCCCCTGGGTGCGCGCCATCGAGGGCATCTTCAAGGAGGAGAAGTTCCACATCCGCCACGGCGAGTCCTGGGTGAAGAAGCTCGCCGAGGATCCCTCCACGCACGACGAGGCCCAGCAGACGTTCGCGAAGTGGTACATCCGCACGATGAACATTTTCGGACGTCCAGGATCGCCGAAGAATCAAGTGTATAGGGCGCTGAAGCTCAAGCTTCGTGACAACGACGAGGTACGCCGGGCCTTTGCCACGGAAGTGGCGGGCCTGTGCGAGAAGTTCGGCCTCACGCTGCCCGCGTGGAAGCCCGTCTGGGAGCAGCTGCCGGAAGAGGCCCAGATCCCCGGCTAGTCGTCCTCCGCGTCTTCCTCGACGGCGTCCCCAGCCGCGGAGGGCGCCACCATCGCGAGCGGGGGCACGGCGTTGCTGTTGATCCTGACGTTGTCGAAGAGCGCGGCGATCGCGGCCATCCGCCGGCCCGCGCTGCAGTTGGGGACGTCGTTGGAGACCCGCAGCTCGTGCAGGAAGATCCTGGGGAGGTTCGTGTCGGCCTGCGTGTAGGTCAGGATCTTGTTCGCAAGTCCGGTGGCCGAGAAGACGAAGCGGTTGTTAGCAGGAGCCCACCGCACGGTCACGGTCGACGCCACACCTAGCGTCCACGGCCCCATGATCGCAAAGCTCAGGTTCGTGCTGAAGGCACAGTTGGAGCTGTCGCAGCGGTTCACGAAGGCGACGATGCGGTCGCCGAACTTGCTGCTGCGCTCGACGTTGACGCCCGCGAGCATGTCCCCCGCGGCGTTGCCGGGCTCTGTGCTCGTGCCATCGTTGAAGAAGAAGGCGAACACCGTGGCGCGGGCGCGGGTGGGGTTGGCGTTCGCCGCACAGTTCTGCGCCTTCGCGCTCCGCACCGTGACCTTGGCCTTCAGCGTCGTGATCCGTGGCAGCCCGTCCTGCAGCGTGGGATGGTTGATCCTGACGCCGTTGCGGCCTTCGCCGGTGCTGCCGACGTTGGACGACGTGCCGCCTGTCGTGCGCAGGAAGAGCTGGAGCTGGCGGTCGACCGCCAGCCCCGGGCTCGCGTCGACGATCTCGCGGTGACTTTCCGTGTTGACGAGATCCAGGAAGTTCGAGACGGCCGCGGCCGAGCTCTCGACCCCGCGCCACCTCAGCGAATCGATCGCCGCCCCCGAGAACGCATCGTAGGTGGCGAGCTGGGCGAGGCCGACCGCGGGAAACCCGAGCCACGTCGCGAGCGTGACGCCGATGAACAGCCGGAGCGTCTGTCCGAGCCTCATGTTGCGCCTCCATTGCGAAGGATAGTGTCCCGCCGGTCGGGCCGGCGGTCGCGAACCGAACCATAGCACCGGGCGGATCCCGGTTCAAGGGAGGCAGCGACGTTCCGCTCCGGCTGTAGTTGACATAATGCTCATTATCGGAA
>CAYQQT010000744.1:0-2021 GCA_964419375.1 uncultured bacterium | reverse complement strand
TAGCGGGTTGCAGCGGGTGAAGACGAACGGGATCACGCTGGCGACGCGGACGTGGCCGGAGCAGGCGGCGATGGATGTGCCGGCCATTGTATGCATCCATGGGCTCACAGCGAATCATACGTGCTGGCAGCCGATGGCGAATGTGCTGGGAACGGCGTACCGGTTGATCGGGTATGACTTGCGGGGCCGCGGGGACAGCGACAAGCCACCGTCGGGGTACAGCCTGGCGGAGCACAATGGGGATTTGCTCGGGCTGCTTGACCACTTCGGGCTGCCTCGGGCCATCCTCATGGGGCACAGCCTGGGGGCGCACATCGCGGTGCGGTTTGCGGCGCGTCATCCGGAGCGGGTGGAGCGGCTCGTGCTGTTCGACGGGGGCTTGGACGTGCGTGCCGAGGTGTTCGATTCGCTGGCGCCCGCGGTCAACCGGCTTGGCGTCGAGTTCCCGTCCCTCGACGGCTTTCTCGCCCTCATGCGCGCGCTGCCGATGTTCAGCGGGCGGTGGAACGATCACCTCACGCGCTACTTCACCTACGACGTGCAACCCGTGCCCGGCGGCGGCGTGCGCTCCAAGGTCGCCCGTCACGCCGTCGAGGAAGAAGTCGCCAATCTCCAGCGCACCCGCTTGTGGGTGTGGCACCACCAGGTGAACGCGCCCACGCTCCTGCTGCGCGCGCCGGACGGCCTGCTGCGCGACGACGACTGCCTCATGACCCAGGAAGAGGCGGAAGCGATGGCCCACGCCATCCCCGACTGCCGTCTCGTGGTCGTGCCCGGCACGAACCACTACACGGTGCTGCTGGGCGGCCATCCCGTGGTCGCGCGCGAGGTCACGACCTTTCTCGCCCGCTGAGCGGGGGTCGCTGCCGCGCAGAGTAGACTGGTCAGGTGCACATCCGCCGCCCGGAGGCCGGGGACATGGACACGGTGATGCGGCTGGCCGCCGACGTCATCGGGCCGGAGCGAGCGGGGCCGTTCGTCCGCTCCCACGTCGAGCGCCACCATCTCCTCATGGCCGAGGACGACGCGGGCGTGCTCGGCTTCATCGCCTACCGCACGGACTGGTTTCAGTGCACCTTCGTGACGCTCGTCTCCGTTGACGCCGAACACCGCAAGCGCGGTATCGCGCGCGCCCTCTACCGGGCGGTGGAAGACATGTCGCCGAGCCCGCGCGTCTTTTCGTCCACCGAAGAGACGAACCCCGTCGCCATCAGGATGCACACGGCGCTCGGCTACACGCCCTCCGGCCACATCGACAACCTGCCGCAGGGTTATCGCGAGCTGCTGTTCTACAAGCGCCTCGCGCCTTGATCACATGAGGGACGTTGAAGGCTCCGCGGGCTCCTGCAATTGTGGCGGCGACGGCGCGGCGGTACAGTGAACGAACGAGCCGATATCCCGAGGAGGTGGCCGTGAGCACGGTCCAGTCGCCGAAGGACGAGCTGTTGAACCAGGCCGCGCGGGAGTACAAAGCGTTCCACGAGGCCCTACAGGGCCTGAACGAGGAGCACATGACCGAGGTATGGCTCGGCACGTGGTCCGTCAAGGATATCGTGGCTCACATCTCGGGGTGGCACCGGGAGATCGGGCCCGCGCTCGAGCGGCTGGCGCGCGGCGAGAAGCCCGTGCCGGCGGGCGTGTCCTACGACGACGTCGACGCCTGGAACGAAAAGTTTGCCGCCGCCCGGCGCGACGCCGAGGTGGCCGAGGTCCTGCTCGAATTCGACAAGTCGCACGAGTACTTCCTCCACACCGCCGCCGACGTGCCGGAGGAGCGCTTCCAGCCCGGCAAGACGGCGTGGAAGCTGGTCGACCAGAATAGCGCGCACCATTACCGCGAGCACGCCGAGCAGGTGCGTGCCTGGCGGCAGACGAAGGGGATCTAGCGCGGATTACTCCCGAGCGGCCACCGTGCCCGCCGGCGGGTGGCGTCGGGGTGGCTCCCGCTCGGCCGGGCGGAGTGGGCCCCCTTCGTCCCGCCCGCAGTGCGAAGCACTGCGCTCGGGCGAACGGGTGACGGA
>CAYQQT010000743.1:0-2039 GCA_964419375.1 uncultured bacterium | reverse complement strand
CGTGCTCACGGAGCGCGCCCTGCGCCGCGCGGTGGCGGCCGCCCCTGGAGCCCGCTCCCATGGCTGAAAACGTGGACGTCCGCTTCACGCTCAACGGCCGGCCGCGCGAGGGCCGGTGCCCGCCGCGCAAGCTGCTGGTCGATTTCCTGCGGGAGGACCTGGCGCAGACGGGCACCCACGTGGGCTGCGAGCACGGCATCTGCGGCGCCTGCACGATCCTCTTCAACGGCGAGGCGGCGCGCGCGTGCCTCATGCTGGCGGTGCAGGCGGACGGCGCCGACCTCGTGACGGTGGAGGGCCTCATGCAGAACGGCACGCTGCATCCGCTGCAGCAGGCCTTCCGCGATCACCACGGCCTGCAGTGCGGTTTCTGCACGCCGGGCATGCTGATGACCGCGCTCGACCTGCTCTCCGTGAACCCCGATCCCACGGAAGGCGAGATCCGCGAAGGCATCTCCGCCGTTCTCTGCCGCTGCACGGGGTACCAGGGAATCATCAAGGCCGTGCAGGCCGCCGCCCCCCTCGTGCGCACGTAGGAGGTGAGCGCCGATCTCCTCGTCACCGGCGCCGACTGGCTGATCACGCTCGACCGCGAGCGCCGGATCATCCGCAACGGCGCGGTGGCGATCTCCGGTGGGCGCATCGTGGCCGTCGGCAAGTCGGCCAAGCTCGCCGCCGTCTACCCGGATGCCAGCCACATCTCCGCGCGCGGCATGGTGGTGACGCCCGGCCTCGTCGACAGCCACATCCACACCACCTTCCAGATGAGCCGGGGGCTCGCCGACGAGGTGGCGAGCAAGCGCTTTTTGTTCGAGCGCATGTACCCGTACGAAGCGGCGCTGGAGACGGAGGACGCGCTCGCCAGCATCCGCCTCTGCGTGCTCGAGCTGGTGAAGAACGGCGTCACCACCTTCGTCGACGCCGGCAACTATCACCCCGATCTCACCGCCGACGTGGTGGGGCAGGCGGGCGTGCGCTGCCTCGTGGCGCGCTCGAGCTTCGACGTGACGATCTCCCCGATGGGCGCGCTGCCGCCCGCCTTCATCGAGAGCACCGAGGAGGCGTTGGAGCGCGCGGAGGCGACGGTGCAGCGGCTGCACGGCGCCCACGGCGGCCGCGTGCACGCGGGGCTGCAGTTCCGCGGCCTCAACAACTCGACCGACGCGCTCATCACCGGGCTCGCCGCCCTCGCCGCCCGGTACGGCGTGGGCGTGCAGACGCACGCGTGCTTCGCGCGGGACACGATGGAAGTCTCGAAAGCGCTGCACGGGCTGACGGAGATCGAGCGCCTCGAGCGTCTCGGCGTGCTGGGCCCCAACCTCCTCCTCGTGCACGCGGGCTGGGCCACCGAGCGCGAGCTGACGCTGTTGGTTGAACACCAAGTCAAAGTCGTGGCGGCGCCGTCCTCCAGCCTGCACAACGCGTACGGCAACCTCGCGCACGGCCACGTGCCCGAACTGCTGGAGGCGGGAGTGGCGGTGGGGCTCGGCTCCGACCACGCGTCGTCCGGCATCGTCGACCTCGTGCAGGAGATGAGGCTGGTGGCCGGCGGCTACAAGGAAGTGCGCGAGGACGCCGCCGTGATGCCGCCGGAGCGCGTACTCGAGATGGCCACCGTGCACGGCGCGCGCTGCGCGGGGCGGGAGGACGAGGTGGGCGCCCTCGAGGTCGGCCGCGCAGGCGACCTCGTGCTCTTCGACACCGCCCGTCCCGAGTGGCAGCCGCTCTACAACCCGGTCGCCAACCTCGTGTACAGCGCGAGCGGGCGCAGCGTGCACACGGTGATCGTGGGGGGCCGCGTGCTGGTCGAGAGCGGCCGCGCGCTCACGCTGGACGAAGAGTCGATCCTCGCGGGCGCGCGCAAGCGGGCGCCGGGCCTGCTCAAGCGCACGGGCCTGGCCGCCCTCGTCGCCCCGCGCTGGCCGATATCCTAGTTGGATGGGGGGCCTCGAAGGGCCCCCCAAGCCCCCCTACGCTCGGTAGCGTCGCGGCGAAGCCGCGCCGCTCCTCGACCCCCCAAGCGCTCGGCAGCGCCCCGG
>CAYQQT010000742.1:0-2041 GCA_964419375.1 uncultured bacterium | reverse complement strand
ACATGGGGACGTCTTCGACCGTCGATACCTTGAAAGGGCGGCTATGTTGCGGCCTTTCTGCCGCCGAATCTTTCAGACTGGGACTGGATGCTGTACATGCGGCACTATGGCGTGCACACGCGTTTGCTCGATTGGACCGAAAGCGCGCTGGTGGCTCTCTATTTCGCAGTGGAAAATCCGGATGGTGATCGATCGCGACCGATAGTCTCAGGATCTCAAGATCTGAAAATCCTGGTGTCGGCGGTTCAATCCCGGCCCTGCCCACCATTTCACTTCCTCAGCTCCCACGCCTTCTGGCTCCCGTCGAACCTCAGCGTGTTGCGAGCGCCGCCCACACGCGCGCAGGCGTCATCGGCAGGTCGAGGTGGGTGACGCCGCGGGAGGCGAGCGCGTCGAGCACGGCGTTGACGGCCGAGGGGAGCGAGCCCGCCACGCCTGACTCGCCGGCACCCTTGACGCCGAGCGGGTTTGTCGTGCAGGGCACGACGTGGTGGCCGACCCGTAGGTCGGGCAGGTCGTCCGCGCGCGGGAGCATGTAGTCCATGAACGATGCGGTGAGGAGCTGGCCCGTCTCGTCGTAGAGCACCTGCTCGCCGAGCACCTGGCCGAGCCCTTGTGCGACGCCGCCGTGGATCTGACCCTCCACGATCACGGGGTGCGCGAGCCGCCCGACATCGTCCACCGCCGCGTAGCCGACGACGCGGACGGCGCCCGTTTCCGGATCGATCTCCACCTCGGTGACGTGACAGCCATTGGGGAAGGTCATTTGTGGCGAGACGAACTTCGCGGTGCTGTCGAGGGCGCCGGCGAGGTCCGTGCGCCGCGCGAGGTCGAGGATGCCGATCGCGCGGTCGGTGCCCTTCACGTGGAAGCGGCCGTCCGTGAACTCGACGTCGAAGGGCGCGGCCTCGAACAGGCGCGCGGCCAGCCGGCGGCCCTTGTCGATCGCCGCCTCGCACGCGAGCGCGGTGGCGCTGCCGGCCATCATGAGCGAGCGCGACGCGACGCTGGGCGTGCCCGCCGGGACCTCGTCGCTGTCGCCCTCGATCAGCCGCACCGCGCTCGGCTCCACGCCGAGCCGCGCGGCGACGAGGCGCGGATAGGTCGAGAGATGTCCCTGCCCCATGGCTTGCGCGCCGGTGCGCAGCGTCACGGTACCGTCGGCCTCGAACCGCACATCCACCGTCTCGTCGAGGATGCCGCCGGCGACCTCGAGAAAGCAGGCGAGGCCGATCCCGCGCAGCCGGCCCGCCCGCTCGGAGGCGGCGCGACGCGCCGGGAAGCCTGTCCAGTCCGCGAGCGCCAGCGCCTTGTCCAGCACCGCCTCGAACTCGCCGCTGTCGTAGAGCTGGCCGTTCGCCGCGCGGTAGGGCATCGCCGAGGGAGGGATGAGGTTGCGGCGCCGCAGCTCGACGCGATCGATCCCCGTCGCCCGCGCCGCGCCGTCGAGCAGACGCTCGATGACGTAGAGCGCTTCCGGCCGGCCGGCGCCGCGGTACGGCCCGAGCGGTGCCGCGTTGGTCAGCACCATCTGCACGTCGATCTGGATGGCGGGGATCACGTAGACGCTCGACAGGCAGTTCTTCGTGTTGTTGGTCGCGAAGATCGCCGAGAACGTGGACGCGTACGCGCCGATGCCCACGCGTGTGCGGACGCGCAGGGCGAGGATCCGGCCCGCGGCGTCCAGCGCCAGCTCGCCCTCCAGCACGCCGTCGCGGCCGGCGGTGTCGGCGAGGAAGCTCTCGAGCCGGGTGGCGCACCACCTCACCGGCCGGCCCAGGCGGCGCGCCGCGTAGAGCAGCGCCGCGTACTCGGCGTAGGCCTGCGTCTTCATGCCGAAGCCGCCGCCGACGTCGTAGGTGAGCACACGGATCTGCGCCGCCGGCACCTTGAAGACGAACTCCGCGAGCATCCGGCGAACGATGGCCACGCCCTGGGTGCCGGCGATGAGCGTGTAGCGCCCGCTCGCCGCGTCCCACTGGCCGATGGCCGCCCGCGGCTCCAGCGCGGCCGGGGCCAGGCGCGGGTCGAGCAGGCGGAC
>CAYQQT010000741.1:0-2047 GCA_964419375.1 uncultured bacterium | reverse complement strand
TGGCCGCGGATCTGTCGGAATCGGTCAATCTGGAGCATGGCAGCATCTGGGGTCATTACGATCCCGAGACCAATCCGCTGGGGACGCGGCTCAAGGCCGCGATTCAGGAAGCGGGAAATGCTTCCAGCGCCATCGGTCTCGTTGGCCAGAACGCGTCACTGGACCCCGACAAATTCGCGGGCGTGTGGGCGTTCAGCGGCACGTACGGCGCGTTCACGCCGTTGATGTACCTGCCCGCGCGCGTCTGGAGCCAGCAGAACCAGGACAGCAAGTTCCGCACGGGCGTCCTGCACATCCTCGCGGGGCATTCCGGCCCCGAAACCGCCGCCGATGCGCGCACGCACTTCGGCATTTTCTCGCCGCAGGTGTGGAAGCTGTTTCCGCGCGACCAGGTCATCAATCTGAGCTTCTGGGACTACAACGACGTGGCCCCCGGATACTTTGCCGCTGCGGAGATCGCCGCGCGCGACAAGAAGGTGGGGATCATCATCATCGAAGTGGCGCGCCCCGACTTTCGAGTGGCCGATCGCAGCACGTTCGCCGACACGGATCTCCGGGCCGCCGCCAAGGGCCTGTATGTCATTCGCGATTTCGCGCCCGGCACGCCGAGGCACGGATACGTGGTGGCGCAGGGATCGAGTTCGACGTTCAATCTGGTGAGCCTGCTGCCGCGACTGGAAGAGGCCGGCATCAACGTGAAGGTGATCGCCGCCATCAGCGAGGAGTTGTTTGACCACCAGCCGCAAGCCTATCGAAACTCCGTGCTGCCGCCCGAGGCCCCCCAGGACCTCATGTTCGTCAGCAGCGGCACGCGGCGCATGTGGCCGCTACGCAACGTGGGTTCGCTGACCGACGCGTATTCGCTCACAGCCGACTGGGACAATCAATGGCTCACCGGAGGACTGGAAGCGGACGTGATTGCCGAAGCGCATCTGGACCCGGACTCGATCTTCGCGGGTGTGCAACGTTTCGCTCAGGAACGTCCGAAGCGCCTGGACCGACAGCGCGCACTGCTGGATGCGCTGGGATAGAACCGCGAGGGCGCTGGAGAAAGGTCCGAAGGGGTGGAAAGTTCCGGCGCGCTGGTCGCTAGCTGCGGGCGGCGGGCATGACGGTGGTGGCGAAGCGCTCCATGCGCTCGAGGCTCTCGGCCAGGCTGGGGCTGCGGAAGTCGAAGATGAGCTCGCTCACGCCGAGGCGGGCGAAGGTCGCGATGTCCTCCACGACCTGATCCGTGGTGCCGGAGAACGGGCGGCGCTCACCGCCGGAGGCCGCGCGCGCGGCATCGTAGATCGGCGCCTTGTAAGAGATCGTGAGCGCGCGCGGGTCCCGTCCCTCCGCCTCCGTGAGACGGAACAGCTCGTCCAGGAGCCCGCGCAGCTCGGCCGGCGCCAGCGGCACCGCCGGGTTCGCTCCTACCGGATGCCAGCCGTCGCCGAACCGCGCGGCCCTCCGCAGCGCGGCCTTGGTGTGGCCGCCGACCCAGAGCGGGGGATGCGGTTTCTGCACCGGCTGCGGCAGACAGCGAAGGGCGTCGAAGCGGTAGAACTCGCCCTCGAATGAGGCCGGGGTTTCCGTCCACAATGTCTTGAAGATGCGCAGGTACTCGTCGCTGACGGCGCCACGACGGTCGAAGTCGGCGGCGCCGAGCGCCTCGAATTCTTCCCGCAGCCAACCCACGCCCACCCCCACCGTCACCCGCCCGCCGGACAGCACGTCGATGGTGGCGAGCGTCTTGGCCGTCGCCACCGGGTTGCGGTAGGGCAGGATCATCACGCTGGTCACCAGGCGCAGCGTGGACGTCTGGCCTGCGATGAAGGCCATGAGGGCGAGCTGGTCCAGGGCATCGCCCTGCCCCGGGAAGGCGCCGTCCACCGTGTACGGGTATTTCGACTTGATCACGACGGGGAAGACGATGTGGTCGGAGATCATCACGGAGCTGAAGCCGAGCTTCTCGGCGCGGCCGACGAGGGTCTGCAGCGCGTGCGGTGTCGCCGTCTCGCCGCGCGTGGGCAGGTAGAAGCCATAGCGCATAATCCGGGCTAGC
>CAYQQT010000740.1:0-2059 GCA_964419375.1 uncultured bacterium | reverse complement strand
CGCGCCACCGGTGACAGGTGCGCGCCCAGCGCGGCGCGCAGCGCACGCACGGCGGCGCCGGGATCGGCCACGATGCCGAGCGTTACCGGATAGCTCTTGCCGATCTCCCACGGATCGTCGTCGACCTGGACCACGGTGAGCCCGTCGCGGAACGGACGACCGGGCGTGTGCAGGAACCACGCGAAGACGCTGGCGCCCACGATGAGGACGGCATCGCTCTGCTCGAGCGCCTTGCGCACGCCGGCGGGCGTGGGGAACATGCCGCCGCGCCACAGCGCATGATCGCCAGGAAAGTTCGTGCGGCGGAAAATCGGCTCGCCGTACACCGGCGCCCCCAGCGCTTCCGCGACGGCGACGAGGTCGTCCACGGCTCCCGCGCGCGCCACGCCGTCCCCCGCGATGATGAGCGGCGTCCGCGCCGCCCCCAGCAGCGCCGCCGCTCGCTGGAGCGCCTGCGCGTCCGGCATCGCGAGGCTCGGCGGGTCGAACCCGCCCGGGCCGGGATCGTCGGCCGCCTCCACCATCACGTCCATCGGCAGCGAGAGGAAGACGGGCCCCGTGGGCGGCGTGCGCGCGAGCGTGAGCGCCCGCCGCATCGCCGTCAGGGCTTCCGCAGGCGTGCGCACCTCGTGCGACCACTTCGTGAACTGCTCCGTCATCTGCACCATGTCGCCCGCGAGGATGGGCTCGTCGAGGAGCAGCCGCGAATCCTGCTGCCCGGCGGTGACGACCACGGGCGAGCGGGCACGGGCGGCGTTCTGCACGATGGCGAGGCCGTTGCCGACGCCGGGCGCCACGTGCAGGTTCACGACGGCCACGCGGCCGGAGGCCTGCGCGTAGCCGTCGGCGGCGGCCACCGCCGTCGCCTCCTGCAGCGCGAGGACGTACTCGAGGCCGGAGCCGTCGAGGGCGTCCAGGAAGGGCAGCTCCGTGGTACCGGGGTTGCCGAAGAGGTGCGTGACGCCCGCCGCGCGCAGCATCGACATGAGGGCGGTGGCGACGTTCATGGTCGCGGGGTGCGCACGGGCGCGCCCGGCTTCACGTATTTCGCATCCACGAAGCGGCGGATCTCGGCCGCGCCCTTGCCCTCCCCGGTCAGGCGCATCACGTCACGCGTGATGTCCATGCAGAGCGTTCAGGTGGCGGCGTGGCTCGTGTACGTCACGTGCTCCGCCGTCTCCTGCTTGATGTAGCAGGCGCGGTTGGAGCCGTGCCCGAGATCGGCGCAGCCGCACGTGCACGGCATCCACTGCAACACGTCGCCGCGCTCGGTGGCGAACGTGTAGAGGGCGCCCGTGCTGGGCCCCTTCGTAAACACGGGCAGCGCGCCGCGCGCCACCGTCTGCACCTGGTCGCCGATCTCGTCGACGGTGACGCCGCTCGCAGAGGCCTGGGTCCACCACCACACGCCTGCCCCCGCCACGGCGGCCGCGAGCACGGAGGCGAGGACGATGACGGGCGCGCGCTTCACGACGCCCTCGACAACGGGTACTCGCGCCCCGCCAGGCGCAGGGCGCCGCGACCCGTGGCCTCGTCGTACTCGGCGAGCGCCAGAAGCTGGAAGGCGGCGGCGCGCGTGAAGCGCGCCTCGAAAGCGCCACCCTTCACCGCGCAGTAGGGGACATCGCGGGCATTCATATGAAGAGTCGCGGGATCCACAGTCTCCTCCTCGCCGTCGTTGAGCCACACGCGCAGCGTTTCCGCGCGCCGCTCCACGCGCATCACGAGCAGCGGCACGTCGTCCACGCGCACGGGGATGCGCACCCGCGTCTGGATGAAGTACCCCGCCGCGTCGCGCCGGAGGTTGCCGCGCAGGTTGGCGAGAATGCCCCCGTGCGTGATCTCCACGCCGCCGTCGTACCAGGTACCGTCGGCGTCGATGCGCAGATCGGGCAGCGTCCACTCCGAGGGCGGCGTGGCCATCAGAACACCACGCTCGCATAGGTGACGACCGCCGCGGGGTCCGGCCACTGCCCGTACCGCCGCACGGCGCCGGGTCGCCCCCCGGTGGCGCGCAGGAGCGCCCAGATCGGCGACAGGCCGCAGATGCGGCGGCGGT
>CAYQQT010000739.1:0-2061 GCA_964419375.1 uncultured bacterium | reverse complement strand
CCCGCGGTGCTGCTGGACATCGCGCAGCAGGTGGGCCTGTCGGCCGACGGCGCCCTCGAGGTGCTGGAGAAGCGGACGTTCAAGGCGGCCGTCGACGCGGACTGGAAGCTTTCGCGGGAGTACGGGGTCACGGGCGTCCCGACGTTCGTCGCCGGCCGCCAGAGCGTCGTCGGCGCGCAGCCGTACGAGGCGCTGGAGCAGCTCGTGCGGGGGGCCGGGTCTTAATCCCGGACGAGGGCGGCGGCGGCCACGGCGTCATCCAGCTCGAGGCCGAGGCCGGGAGCGTCCGGCGGAACGAGGAAGATCCCGTCCTCCGTGGTCTCCTCGCGCAGGAGGGGTCCCTTGAAGAGCCGGCTCTGGAACTCCAGCAGCGGGTTGTCCGCCATGAAGTACTCGATCCACTTCACGTTGGGGAGCCCGGCGGCCAGGTGGATGTGGACCATCTGCAGATTCCACGGTGACACCGGCACGCTCGAGAGCGTGGCGAGGGCGTGGATGCGGAGCCAGTCCGTGATGCCACCGGTGATCGCCGCGTTGGGCTGCACGATATCAACGGCACCCTGCTCGATGAGCTGCCGGAACTCCATCACGCCGACGTGCTGCTCACCGCCGGCGATGTAGGTGCGTCCCGCCCGCTGGCGGACTCTCACGTAGCCGGGGACGTCGTCCGGCGGCACCGGCTCTTCGAGCCAGTACACGTCGTAACGCTCCCAGCGCCGCAGCTGCTCGATCGCGGTATCGGCGTCCCAGGTGCCGTTCACGTCCACCATCAGCTTCACGTCCGGCCCCACGGCCTCGCGGACGTGCTTCACTCTTTCGGTCGCTTCACGCGGCGACACGAAGGACCCGCGGATCTTCAGGGCGGTATGGCCTTGCTTGACGTATCCGGCCGCCTTCGCCGCCAGCTTGTCGGGCGGCAGATGGTGGGCGCAGTTCGCGTAGGTCGCGACGCGTCCTCGTTTGCCGCCGAAGAGCGAGGACACCGGAGCGTTCAGGAGCTTGCCCTTGATGTCCCAGAGGGCGAAGTCGACGGCTGCCATGCAGGTCCGCACGATGCCCTCGCCACCGCGGCGCGGAACGGCCTCATCGTGCATGCGCCGCCAGAGGTCGTCCGTGAGCAGAGGATTGTCGCCCACGACGACGCCCTTCAGATTTCGCCGGATCAACGTCGCCACGATGTCGCTGGTGGCGCTGCCCGCGCTCACGAAACCCATCCCGGTCACGCCGGCATCCGTGTGGACCTCGACGATCTGGATGCCCCCCGCATCGGTCCGGGGCTCGCGCGATGCGCTGTACCGCTTCACGGTGACGTCGGTGATCTTCATGTCAGGACTCCTCTACACGCGAACGCCGCGCTTCGTCAAGTCTGCATGCCGTGCTTGCAAATCCCGCAGCGCGGGCCTAGCTTCATTCCGGCGTGGCGAACTCTCTTGTAATCGCGGCGGATGCGGCGATCGTCGACGGCAAGGCGCTGGGGCCGACCGCCGTGCTGGCGGTGGACGGCGAGATCGCGCGCGTGGGCGACCCGGCGGACATCGCGGCGGATCCGCGGGCGGCGGGAGCGCGCCGCATCGACTGGTCCGGGCGGGCGCTCATCCCGGGCACCGTCAACGCCCACAACCACAGCTTCCAGTCGCTCCTGCGCGGCATCGGCGACGACCTGCCGTTCCTCGAGTGGCGCGAGCGCGCGCTCTACCGCTACTCACCCGGCCTGGGTCCCGACGAGATGGCCACCGCCGCGCTCTTCGCCTTCGGTGAGATGCTCCTGCACGGCGTCACCACCGTCTGCGACTTCTACTACGTCAACCGCCAGTCCAACGACAACGCGCTCGCCACCATCGGAGCCGCCCGCCGGCTCGGCATCCGCGTGGTCCTCGCGCGCTGCTTCTACGACTGGGAGGGCGCGCCCGCCGCGTACCGCGAGGACGTCGGGACCGCGGTCCGCAACTTCGAGGAGCTTCACCGCCACGCCGGCGACCCGGTGCGCCGCATGGTGTCCGTGCAGCCGGCGCCGCACAGCCTGCACGGCGCGTCGCCGGCCATGATCGAGGCGGGCGCCGG
>CAYQQT010000738.1:0-2061 GCA_964419375.1 uncultured bacterium | reverse complement strand
CGGCGAGGTTGAGCGCCTTGGTCACGATCTGCGAGGCCACGAGCGCCATCGCATTGCGCCCGATCACACCCGTAGCCTCGCGCCTCCCAGCGGATGCGGGACCACCTTCTTGGGCTCGGCGGCCTTCCGCACTTCCTCCGCCTCGAGGGCGGGGATCATCATCACGATGCCGGCGAACAGCCAGAAGGGCTCCATGATCCGCACGATGATGAAGGTATTGGAGCCGAAGCCGTGGACGAGCAGGCCCACGTACCCGGCGAGGAAGCCCAGCGCGAGGCCGCGCTCCTCGGGATCACGCCGCGAGCGCAAGGCGCCCACGCTGCTCTGTAGCACCGTCCACAGCAGCCACAGGAAGGCGGCGAACCCGACGACGCCCGTCTCCACGAGGACGCGCGCGTACTGCGCGTCCATGAAGCCGAAGCCGGTGACCCCGTGACCGAGGAACGGCTTTTTCATCCAGCCCTCGAAGGCCTGCTGGAAGCTGATGAAGCGCGCCGACGTCGAGGGATCGAACCCCACCCGCCCCAGGCGGACCGTCGGCTGCCCGGCCTCCGGCTCGAACGTGTACGTTATACGGCTCTTCACCGCCTCCGGCGCCACCGCGATCGCGATCGGTGAGCATACGAGACCGAGCAGGAGCAGCCCCACCATGAACCGGCGCTTGCGGGTGAACATGACGAAGACGAGAAAGGCGGGAATGACGCCGAGGTAGGAAGCGCGCGACAGCGTGAAGGCGAACGGGACCGTCATGAGGCCCAGCACCGCCAGCGACCACATGCGCACGCGGAGCTTCGCCGTCTCCAGGGCGATGCCCGCCGCCAGCGCCATCATGAAGAGCAGGTAGCCGCCGAAGGTATTCGGCTCGCCCACCTCGCCCTCGAACGGCGCCGACACGCGTCCGCCGGAGGGGACCTGGGCGAGGGCGACCACGCTCACGATGGCGGCGGTCATGAAGGCGGCGAGGACCATGCGCCACGCGTGCGGGCGGTCGCGCAGGTTGTTGACGACCATGTAGTAGACGAAGAAGTACTCCACGTACTTGAGCACGTAGAAGAAGCCGGAGACGCCGACCGTGCCCGACAGCACGCCCACCAGCGTGGCGATGGCGGTCGCGAAGACGTAGAAGAGGATGGGGCGGTTGAGCGGGGTGCGCGCGACGATCCCCAGCTCCTTGTTGACGGCCGTCTTCGCGAACCAGCTCAGCCCCACGAAGATGAGCACGAAATCCTCGGTGCGCACGGTGACCCCGCGGCCCTCGGCGAGGCCGCCACCGCCGCTGCCGGCGAACTCGGGTGACAGCAGCATCGAGAAGATGACGACGTAGATGCCGAAGTCCGTACGCACGAAGGCGAGGCCGAAGAGGACGACGGCGGCAAAGGCGCCCGCCGCGTACGTGAAGGAGATGCTGGAGCCGCCGGACAGCAGGCCGAAGGCGGCACCCACGAGCAGCACGCCCACGATGAAGGCGTTGCCGGCCGCCGGCCCCCCAGCGAACCGGCCGGACCGCACGAATGCCATCCGTTATCGGACCTGGACGACCTGCGAGCCGGGCAGGCTGAGCCGCGACAGCTCGCGGCCCTTCGCCTCCGCTTCCTCGTGGGACGGGAAGTTGCCGTGGCGGATGACGAACGTCACCGCCTCTCCGGCCTGGGCGGCGACGCGGACCTGGTAGCCGGCGGCGCGCACACGCTCGGCCAGCTCCACGGCGCCGCGCAGCGGCACGGCCTCGCCCACACGCACGCTGGGCGGATCCGTGGCGAGCACCGTGGCCTCGCCCACGCCCTTTTCGCGCAGCGCCGCCACCACGCTCGACGCGTCGCGCCCGGGCGGCATGCGCTCGATGAGCACCGCATAGACGGCAGCGCCGGACTGGCTCTGCCTGAAGCGCACGGTCTGGTAACCGGCTTGCGTGAGCCGACGCTCCAGCCGCTCCGCCTCCGCCGTCGATCCGAAGGGGCCGAATTCGATGGCAAAGCGCGCGGCGGCGACGGCAGCACCCGCAGGCGGCACGATCTCACGCGACCCGGGCGCGGCGACCGGCGCCCGCGGTGGCGTGGCGAC
>CAYQQT010000737.1:0-2065 GCA_964419375.1 uncultured bacterium | reverse complement strand
GCCGGCTGGAACGTGTCGATCACCGGCTCGGCAGCGTTGAGCGCAGACTCGATCGGGTCGAAGAGGGGGTCGCCGGCCTCGACGAGCGTATGGGCGGGCTGGACGAGCGCGTGCGCGGGCTCGGAGTCCAGGTGGAAGGCCTGCGTGGTGATATTCAACTGGTGAGCGAAGGGACCATGACGGCGAACCAGCGGATCGACCGGTTCGAGACACGGTGGGCACGCGACATCGAGAGTCTGACCAAATTGATCGACCACCGGTACGTGAAGCTCGACGGCCGCGTGCGCCGACTCGAGGGCGACACTGACGACCCTTGCCGGTAAGGTGGCCGTCGTCACCGGCGCCAGCCGGGGGCTCGGCCGCGCCATCGCCGTCGCGTTCGCGGAGGCGGGCGCGCACGTCGCGCTGGCGGCGCGCTCGATACCGGATCTCGAGGAGACGGCCCACCAGGTCGAGCGCCACGGCGTGAAGGCCCTCGTCGCGCCCACCGACGTGTCGCAGTACGGCGAGGTCGAGGCGCTGATGCAGCGCACGGTCGGCACGCTGGGCCGGCTCGACATCGTCGTGAACAACTCCGGAGTGGCGAAGGTCATCCCGCTGGCGGAGGCGACGCCGGAAGACTGGCGCGCCATCATCGACGTCAACCTGACCGGCGTGTTCAACGGCTGCCGCGCCGCCGCGCCGTACCTGATCGCCCAGCGCTCCGGCAAGATCATCAACCTGGCGTCGGTGCTCGGCGCCGTGGGCCTGCCCGGGTATTCGCTCTACTCGGCCAGCAAGGGCGGCGTCATCGCGCTCACGCGGACGCTGGCGGTGGAGTGGGCGCGCCACAACGTGCAGGTGAACGCCATCGCGCCGGGCTGGTTCGTGACCGACATGAACGAGGCCGCGTTTTCCAACCCGCACGTCAACGAGCGCCTCACGCGCGACATCCCCATGCGGCGCACCGGGCGGCTGGAGGAGATCGGGCCGCTCGCGATTTACCTGGCCTCTCCGGCGTCGGAGTTCATGACGGGCCAGACGCTGTTTCTCGACGGCGGGCACTCCGCGGCGTAGGGGGCGAAGCGTGTCCAAGATTCCACTCTGGACGGCCACCCCAAGCCCGTGCGACCCTCCCGGATGATGACCGACGATCAGTACGGACAGCTCGTCCGGTTCCTCACCGAGCAATTCACCGCGGCCGATCGCAAGGTGGACACCGGCTTTACCGCCATCGACGCGCGCTTTGCGGAGGTGGGCACGCGTTTTGCGGAGGTGGACGCGCGCTTCGCGCAGGTGGACACGCGCTTTGCGCGGGTGGACGAGCGGTTGGACGAGATGCAACAAGGGTTCGACGCACTCCGCACAGAGGTGCGGGAGGGATTCGACAACGTCACCGGGCTGATGCGTCTCCTCGGCGGGCGGGTCAGCGCTTTGGAGAAGCGGGACGTCACCGCGCGCAAGCGGCGCCGGCCTCGCTAGCATAAAGTAGAGAATCAAATCTAGTCAAATAACTTACTGATAAGATTAAGAAACTACGAGGTTTGACACGCCACGAGGATCCTTCTTCCCGCGGGTGCGTCGGGTTCTTGCGGCACGAAGGGAGCGCGTAGGGTACATTTTCCGGCGTGAAAGCCGCGATTCTCCACGGTCCGCGTGATCTTCGCGTCGAGAGCGTGCGCGAGCCCGAGCCCGGGCCGGGCGAGGTCCTCGTGGGTGTCACGCTCGCCGGCCTGTGCGGTACCGATTACCGCATCTGGTCGGGAGACCGGCCCGTCCGTTACCCCCTCGTGATCGGCCACGAGTTCATCGGCCGCGTGCTGGCGGTGGGGCCGGGCGTCACGCGTGTCGCCACCGGCGAGCGCATCGCCGTCGAGCCCAATTACTCCTGCGGGACGTGCCCGCTCTGTCGCGAGGGCAACCGCAACCTCTGCCTGTCCCGCGTCGCGGTCGGCATCGACGTGGACGGCTGCTTCGCGGAGATGGCGCGCGTGCCCGAGCGCTGCTGCTGGAAGGCGCCCCCGGGCGTGGCCGACGACGACCTGCTCGTCACCGAGCCGCTCGCCGTGGTGGTGCGCGCCGTCCA
>CAYQQT010000736.1:0-2067 GCA_964419375.1 uncultured bacterium | reverse complement strand
GGTCCGAATCGCCACCATCCACGTGGTCCCCGCACCCCGAAGCCGATCCGCCGCCGTCGAACGGGTTCTAGACATCCCGTGGCGTCCAGTCCTTGAACCGCTCGCGCAGCACTTTCTTGTCGAACTTGCCGACCGAGGTCTTCGGCACCGCGTCGATGACGCGGACGTCGTCGGGCAGCGCCCATTTGGCGAGCTTGGGGCGCAGGAAGTCGAGGATCTCGTTGGGATCGATGGTGGCGCCCGGCTTGGGGACGACGCACGCGAGCGGGCGCTCCACCCACTTGGGGTGGGGGACCGCGATGACGGCGGCTTCCAGCACTTTCGGGTGGCCCATGATCATCGTCTCCACGTCGATGCTGGAGATCCACTCGCCGCCCGACTTGATGAGGTCTTTCGTGCGATCGGTGATCTGCACGTACCCCTCGGGGTCGATCACCGCCACGTCGCCCGTGCGAAACCAGCCGTCGGGCGTGAAGCGATCAGCGGACTCCGGATTGTTGTAGTACGACGACGCCACCCACGGGCCGCGTACCTGCATCTCCCCCATGCTTCGGCCGTCCCACGGCTGCTCGCGCCCTTCCTCGTCGACGAGCCGCAGGTCCACGCCGGCGGCGACGTAGCCCTGCTTGGCGCGGATGGCGTATCGCTCGTCGTCGGGCAGCGCGTCCATGGACGACTTGAGCCGGCAGATGGTGCCGAGGGGCGTCATCTCCGTCATGCCCCACGCGTGGAGCATGGTGGCGCCGTACTTCTTCTCGAACGTTTCGATGAGCGTGCGCGGGGCCGCGCTGCCGCCGATGGGGATGCAGCGGATGGACGAGATGTCCCACTGCGGCTCCTGCTCGAGGATGGACTGGATGGCGATCCACACGGTGGGCACGGCGCCCACGAGCGTCACGCGCTCGTTGTGGACAATCTCGATGATGTCGCGCGGCTGCGGGTTGGGCCCGCCGAAGAATTGCGTGGCGCCGTTGAGCACGCCCGCGAAGGGCACGCACCACGCGTTGGCGTGGAACATGGGCACGATGTGCAGGATGACGTCGCGCTCGGAGATGGCGAGCATGTCCGCCATCGACGACGCGAACGAGTGCAGGAAGATCGCGCGGTGCGTGTAGACGACGCCCTTGGGATGTCCGGTGGTGCCCGAGGTGTAACACATGCCGGCGGCGTCCGTCTCCGCCAGCGTGGGCCACGTCTGCACCGGCTCCGCCTCTCGCAGCAACGCCTCGTAGTCGAGGGTGCGGGGCGGAATCCTGGCATCGGGCGTGTCTTTCATCACGATCACGTGCTGGAGCGACGTCAGCTGCGGCAGCAGCGGCTCCAGGATGGGCCACAGCGAGGCGTCCGCGATGAGGACGCGGTCCTCCGCGTGGTTGACGATGTAGGTGATGTCCTGCGCGGAGAGCCGAAGATTCACCGTGTGCAGCACCGCGCCCATCATGGGCGCGGCGAAGTAGATCTCGAGGTGGCGCGTCGAGTTCCACGCGAGCGTGGCCACGCGGTCGCCCTTGCGCACGCCGAGGACGCGCAGGGCGTCGGCAAGGCGTGCGGTACGGTCGGCGAAGTCCGCGTAGGTGGATTTCTGCAGGCCTACGCCGGGTACGCGCGTCCCGAGCGTCTTGTTCGGGAAGAGCCGGCGCGCGCGCTCGAAGAAGTGCGTGAGGGTGAGCGGGTAATTCATCATCAGGTTGTCCAGGGCGGGCATTCACGAGCCTCCTGCGGTAATCATCGCGTGTATCGCTCTCCCAGGTCTTCCGACGTCGCGCAGCGGAACCCGACGTGGTGGTGGCCGGCGGCGGCTCCGCGTCCGTCGTAGGTATGGCGCGCGGTCACGGTGGCGCCGGCGGCGGCATCGTCGTGGCTGGCGCCGCGGAGCACCACGCGCCCGGCGCCGGTGAAGGGCTCCCGCCCGTCGTCGTGGCGATAAGGGTAGGGGCGAAAGACCGTGGCTGTCCACTCCCGAAGATTGCCGAGCAGGTCCATGACGCCGTGGGGGCCGGCGCCCGCCGCCCGCCCCGCGGTGGGCGCCGTGGCGCCATATGGCTGCCCGAGCACGGTGCGCGTAGC
>CAYQQT010000735.1:0-2076 GCA_964419375.1 uncultured bacterium | reverse complement strand
CCATCGAGGAGCGCCACGGCTCTGCCGGGGCGCTGCCGAGCGTAACGGGGGGATTGGGGGGCCCTTCGAGGCCCCCCATCTCAATCATCGAACAGGATCGAGAACATGAGGGCGCACGCCCCCGCGGCGGCGAGGAGGAAGAACACGATGGCCAGGCCCGGGTAGCCGAGGATCCGGAAGGACGTCTCCACCTGCATGAGCAGCGCCGCGCCCACGATGAGCGATGCCAGGAGCAGGCCGAGCGTGATGCGGTTGGCGATCTTCTGCAGCCCTATCATCAGCCGCGTCTCGTCGATCGAGTCCACCTTCAGCTTGAGCTCGTTGCCCGCCACGAGGTCGAGGATGCGGTTGACGCGGCCGGGCAGGCGCTCGGCGAACTCCTTGGCGTCGAGGAGGGCGCTGAAGAGGTTGCCCGGGGAGGCGGACTGCAGCAGGCGCTGCCGCATCATGTCGCTCGCGTGCCGGCGCACCGCCGCGTTGGGGTTGAAATTGGGATCGAGCATGCGCCCCACCTCGTCGAGGTTCAGGAGAGCTTCGTCTCGTCGAAGTGCTGTCGCCGCTCGTCGAAGTGCTGTCGCCGCTCTCCCAGCTTCAGCGCCACCGCGGTGGCGTCGTCGCTCCGCCCCTCGCTCACCGCAAGCAGCAGCTGCAGCAGGTGGTCTTGCAGGCGCGGCGTGACGCGCGCGACCATGCCGAGGTCGAGGAGCGCGATGCGCCCGTCGGCAGTAAGGAACACGTTGCCCGGGTGCGGATCGGCGTGGAAGAAGCCGTCCACGAGGATCTGCTGCAGGTACGCGCGGAAAAGCTCCTCGGCCAGGCGCGCGCCGTCGATCTCGAGGCGGACCACTTGGCTCAGCTCGGTGATCTTCGTGCCCGTGACGTACTCCATCGTGAGCACGCGCGCGGTGGTGAAGTCGTGCACGGGCGCCCTGGGCGGGCTGGCCGCGCGGTTGGCACGGTAGCCTGGGCCATCGATCGACCTCCGGCTGAGAATCAGAGCGGTAGCTCTTGCTGCGCGGACGCCGATCCCCGCGACGCTGACGTCGCCCGTCGGCCGAGCATCGTCCGCCGCGGCCGCCACGTGATGCGGCCGCCAGGTTGCCGCTCGGCGTTGATGCTCCGGCGGGCTCTTAGAGGACCGCGCGCGTGGCGGCGACGGCCTCCGCCGCCACCTCGGCGGCGTCCCGTTTCCAGGCCTCCGTGTTCGGCGCCTCGTAGCTGAGATAGCCGTTGTAGTGCTTGGTGCGCATGAGGGCGAAGAACTCGCGGAAGGGCACGATGCCGCGGCCGGGGGGAAGGCGATTCAGAACCTGGCCGGGGGTGAGGGCGCCGTGCGGCACGTCGCTGTACTGCACGTAGGTGATCTCGGCGTGGGCGACGTCGTCGAGCTCGGCGAGCGTGCAGCCGCTGCGGCCGATGTGATAGGTGTCGAGCAGCAGGCCGCAGCGCGGATGGCCGGCGCGCGCGAGCACCTCCCGCATGGGCGCGAGCGCATTGAGCTGCTCGCACTGGGAGTTGAACTCGATCGCCACCCGCACGCCGTGCTCGGCCGCGATGTGACCCACCTCGCGTACGCTGGCCGCCGCCTGCGTCAGTCCTCCGCGCCCCTTGTCCACCGGGCTCATGACGAGGTCGCAGCCGAGAGCGGCCGCGCGCGCGCACTGCTCGGCGAATACGGACAGCAGCCGGCGGCGCTCCTCGTCCTCCGCCCACATCCAGCCGAACTCCACGCCGACGCACGCCACGCCGAGGCCGCTCGCGCGCACCTGCCCGATGACGGCATCCGCGGAGTGGCCCGCCTCCGCGGCGCGGGTGAAATCGAGCCGGCGCAACTCGACACCGTTCCAGCCGGTGCGTCTGGCGATGGCAAGCGCATCCGAGAGCGGCGTCGTGTCCAGGGTCCACGTGTGAAGAGCGAGCGCATTCATGGTCGGGAACGGTACCACTTCCAGCGCGCGTCGGTCAGGCGGATCTACGGGCGGCGATCTCCAGCCGGTTCACCACGCTGAAGGCGCGCGCGGGCCGCCCGGCCCCGCACGCGCGGGCCACCTCGCCCCGGGCCGTCTCGAGCACGAG
>CAYQQT010000734.1:0-2084 GCA_964419375.1 uncultured bacterium | reverse complement strand
GGCGCTTCCTGCGGCACCACGGCCACCTCGCGCGCGAGCTGCCAGCGCGTGAGCGCGCGCAGGGGACGGTCGTCGAGCAGGATGTCCCCACGTGCGGGCGTGAGCACGCGCGTGAGCAGCCTCAGCAGCGTGGTCTTTCCAGCGCTGTTGGGCCCGATGATGCCGAAGATCTCACCCTCCTCGATGGAGAACGACAGTGCGGGGAAAGCGAACCGCCGCTCGCGCGGGCGCGCAGGCGCCGGGTACGTGAAGGCGACGTCCCGGAACTCGACGAGCGGCGTCACGCCTCCGCCCGTCCCCGCGCCCGCAGCAGGTAAATGAAGAAGGGGGCGCCGCAGAAGGCCGTGATGACTCCCACCGACAGCTCCGCGGGCGCCACGATGTTGCGGGCGATGGTGTCGGCGGCGAGCAGGAAGGCGCCCCCGGCCACGAGGGCGGTGGGCACGAGCAGCCGGTGGTCCTCGCCCAGCACCCGGCGGAGCATGTGCGGGACGATCAAGCCCACGAAGCCGATGGGCCCCGTGAACGCCACCACCGTTCCCGTGAGGAGGGCGGCGCCGAAAAAGATCCGCCGCTTCAGCCGCTCGGCGTCGACCCCGAGCTGCAGCGCCGCCTCCTCGCCGAGGGCAAGCACGTTGAGCTGGCGCGCCTGCCCCACGATGAGGCCGAAGCCCACGAGGGACAGCGCCGCGAACATCGCCAGCGACGCGGGCGGGATGGGCGCGAGGTTGCCGAGCAGCCAGTGGATGACGCCCCCGAGGCGGTTGAAGTCCACGATGGAGATGACGACGGTGATCGCGGACGAGAAGAAGATGCCCACGATCACACCCGCCAGCAGCAGCGTCTGGATGGAGAGGCCCGCGGGCACGGCGGAGATGAGGTAGACGGCGGCGGCGGCGAGGAGGGCGCCCGCGAACGCGCAGGCGGTAACGCCGAGCGCCTCCAGCGGAGTGAGGCCGAGCCCGAACATCTGGGCCACCACCACGCCGAAGGCGGCGCCGCTCGAGATGCCGAGCACGGAGGGATCGGCGAGCGGATTGCGCGTGAGCCCCTGGAAGGCCACGCCCGCCACCGCGAGCGCCCCTCCTGCCAGCGCCGCCACCGCGATGCGCGGCAGGCGCAGCCCGAGCGTCACGATGCTCTCCACGGAGCCGGCCTCCGCCCGTCCCGCGAGCACGCGCGCGACGGCGCGTGGCGACAGCGCCGCGCTCCCGACGAAGAGCGCGATGCCCGCCACCACCACGAGGGTGGCGCCGAGGACGACGAGCGCGACGGCGAGCCGCCTCCGCAGCGTCACCGGAACGCCTCGGGATGAACGATGCGCTGCCATCTCGGCAGCGTCACCGGAAGGCCTCGGGATGGATGATCCGGGCCAAGATTTCGAGCCCGTCCGCCACGCGTGGCCCGTACCGATGCAGCACGCCCAGATCGACGGAGTGGATGCGACCCGCCTTGATGGCGGGCACGCTCGTCAGGCGCTGCCATTTCTCGGGGGACGCCTTGCCCGCCGACGATCCACCGCCCGCGTGATCCGCGAGAATGATCACCTCCGGCGCACGGGCCACCGCCGCCTCCAGACTGAAACGCGGGTAGGCCTCGCCGTCGTCGGCGGTGATGGACCGTCCTCCGGCAAGCTCGATCATCTCCGTGAGATGCGCCTGGCGGCCCGGCACGATGAGCGGATCGGGCCAGAGGACGTACAGCACCCGCGGCGGCGGGAACGAGCGCACCGCCGTCTTCACGGCGTCGATACGCCGAGTGATCTGTGCCACGAGCGCCGGCACCGCCGCCCCTCGGCCCGTCACCTCGCCCACCCGCTCGATCATCTGGAGCATCTCCGACACTCGCGTGGCATGGACGAGGTACACGGGCAGACCGACACGCCGGAGGTGCTGGATCGTCTCCTCGCGATTGCCCTCGTCCGTCGCCACCACGAGGTCGGGCTTGAGGCTGACGATGCGCTCGAGGCTGGGATTGATCATGCCGCCCACGCTCGGCTTGGAGGCCGCCGCCGGCGGAAAGTCGCAGTAGTCGGTCCTGCCCACGAGGCGATCCTGTCCACCGAGGGCGTACATGACTTCGGT
>CAYQQT010000733.1:0-2087 GCA_964419375.1 uncultured bacterium | reverse complement strand
TTGACGAAGTCGATGAGACGGCGGAGGCGGGCGAACGACGAGCGGTTGAACGGCACGAGCAGGCGCGGATGCTCGGGGAACTCGTTGAGCTCCTGGGGGACGGGACCCGGCACCTGATCGACGGGACCCTTGAGAATGTCTTCGAAGCGGCTCTGGATCTCGGCGAGGTTGGCGGGCGTGAGCGTGCGGTGCAGGCGGAAGACGAGGTTGTCGCCGACGATGCGCGCGGAGTGGAAGACGCGGTAGAAGCCGGTGAGCGCGTTGGCCGCCTCCTCCACCGTGTCGACGATCTGGAAGAAGGCCGTGTCCTCGGAGGCGATGAGCCCCTCCTGCGCGATGGTGCCGCGCACGAACTCCTCCCACTTCCGCCAGTACGGCCGGGGCCCCATCTCCACCATGACCACGGGGATGATCGTCGCCTTGCCCGTCTGCATGAGCGTGAGCAGCTCGAAGGCTTCGTCCATCGTGCCGAAGCCGCCCGGGAAGAGGGCCACGCCGCTCGCCTCCTTCACGAGGAAGAGCTTGCGCGTGAAGAAGTACTTGAAGGTGATGAGCTTGGGATCGGAGGCGATCCAGGGATTGGCCTCCTGCTCGAAGGGCAGCCGGATGTTGAGGCCGAAGCTGCGCTCCGCCCCCGCCCCTTCCTGAGCCGCCCCCATGATGCCGTGACCGGCGCCCGTGATGACCATCCACTCCTTCTCGACCATGCGCCGGCCGAAGAGCATGGCGCCCATCGCCGCCTCGGCGGTGCCCGGCGTGCGCGCGGAGCCGAACACCGTGACCTTGCGCACGTGCCGGTAGGGCGCGAACACCTTGTAGGCGTAGCGCAGCTCCTTGAGCGCGGTATTGGTGATCTTGAGATCGCCGGGGAGCGCGCCGTCCTCGTGGAGCTTGAGCACGGTGGTGAGCATGTGCTGGAAGTACCCGCGGTGCTCCGGCGGCACGCCTGCCGCCTCGATGAGGTCGTGGATGAGCCGGTTGGCGGCTTCGCTCTGCAGCTGATAACGGCGACTGTCCGGCACGCCTAAAGTATACCGTCGGGCCTCGCGAACACCGTCATCCAGAGCCCTCCCACGATGAGGGCGCCGCCGGCGACGGTGAAGGGCGTGAGCGCCTCGCCGAGGAACACCACCCCCAGCATGGCGCCCACCACCGGCTGCACGTTGACGAAGATGCCCGCGCGCGCCGCGCCCACCCGCGCGAGCGCGTAATTCCAGACGAGATACCCGAAGGCCGTGATGACCACCGCCAGGTAGAGCGTCCCCACCACCGCCGTCACCGTGATGGCGGGCCGCGCGCCGGCGATCCACTCCCCCGCCGCGAAGGGCGCCATCACCAGGGCGCCCCACACGATGGAGCGCGCGGTCACCACGGTGGCGGGGTGACGGTCGAGCACCGGACGCCCGAAGATCGAGTACGCGGCATACGCGAGGCCGGAGGCGACGAGCAGGAGGTCGCCCCGCCAGTGCGGCGCCAGCGCCACGCTCACGCCCGGGATGCCGTTGACGACGATGATGATGGAGCCGGCGAGCGCGAGGATGGCGCCGATCGCCTCGCGGCGGCGCAGCCGCTCGCCGAACAGCACGGGCCCCAGCAGCATGAGGGCGACGGGCTCCACGATGATGAGGAGGGCGGCGTTGGTGGCGGTGGAGCGCTCCACGCCCCAGTTGCCGAGGACGAAGGCGCCCGCGAACCCGAGCGCGCCCATCCAGAAGATACGGGCCCGGTCGCCGGGCGCATCGGGCACGTCACGGGCCGCGCGCCACGCGATGGGGACGAGCACGGCCGCGCCCAGCACGAGCCGCAGCAGCGCGAGCGTCGCGGAGGGAACGTCGTCGAGGACGATGCGGCTCACGACATAGGTGGTCGCGTAGAGGACGTTGGCGCCGAGCAGCAGGACGTAGGCGGGGGGCATCGCCCCGAGAATACAAGAAAAGGCAAGCGCGACCGGGAGGGCGACCCTATCCTAGTCGGCGTGCAGCGCGCCGAGCTCATCGCCGCCGTCCGCTTCGCCCTCGCCGCCGCCGCGGCCGTCTTCGCGGTGTCACTCGCCGTGTACGCGCTCGCCCCCTGGATGGCGCCGCTGG
>CAYQQT010000732.1:0-2088 GCA_964419375.1 uncultured bacterium | reverse complement strand
GGTTCAGCGCCACGACCAGTTGCTTCTTCTGGGCGTCCGCCGCGCCCGGCGCCCCGGCCGCGAGGAGCAGTGCGGCGACGACGAGGCACACGGCCTTGCACGCGGTCATCGCGCGACCTCCACGCCGAGTTCGACGAGCTTGGTCGCCGTGGGTACTCCCGTCTTCGGATCCCAGCCCGCCATCTCGTAGTAGGTGTTCCGCGCGGCGAAGAACTGCTCGGGGTCGATGCGCTCGCCCTTGAGGACTCCGTTGCCGAGGCCCTCGTGCAAGCGCTGCGGCAGCACGTCGTCCTCCGGCGTGAAGCCCTCGCGCACGTTGAACAGGCGCGCCAGCGTGTTGCTGCGCTCGCCCACCTTCATCAGCTCGAAGAGGCTCATGTTCCAGCCCGTGACCGCGTTGATGTAGCTCACGAGCGGCTCCAGCTCGAGCGCGTTGAGGGGCGCCCCCACGAAGTCGCACATGCCCACCGCGTTGTAGAAGGACCAGATCTGCTGGGTGACGAAGAACGCGCGCACCTTCTTGGCGTCGAGGACGAGGGGGTCGAGCGGCTCGATGAGCCCGAGGCCGCCCAGCGGATGGCCCTGCGGATGGAAGCCCGCGTAGAGCGGGTCGTGCGGCGCCTCCATGTGGTCGGCGCCCGTGGGCGACAGCGCGTAGGCGAGCGACAGCCCCTTCTTGCCGCGAGGGTCGTGCATGGGCAGCTCCTGCCCCTTCACGTGCAGCGCGAAGCGCTCCGAGCCCTTGCCGAGCTGCGCCGCCGCGCGCTTGACGCCTTCGCCGAGCAGCCGGCCGATGCCCTCACGCTTGCCGATCATGTGCACCAGCGTTTCGAGGGCCTCCACGCTGCCCCACGTCACCTCGAGCCCGCCCGTCATCTCCTTGGTGATGATGCCGTGCTCGTAGCACTCCATCGCGAAAGCTATAGTGGCGCCGGTGGAGATGGAGTCCAGGACGTATTGGGCATACAGCTGGTTCACCCGCGCGAGCGCATGGAGGTCGCCCACGCCGCAGTTCGAGCCGGAGGCGGCAAGCGTCTCGTACTCGGGCCCGCCGTACTTCGGCGTCACGCCCTCGTCCTTGATCTCGACCTCGCGCTTGCACGCGACGGCGCACGCGTAGCACGTGCCGCGGCTGACGAGGATGGTGTCGCGCATCGTCTGCCCGCTGATGGCGCGCGCGTGCTCGAAGGAGCCGTCGCGGAAGTTGCGCGTGGGCAGGATGCCGGAGGCCTCGAGCGCGAGGACCCCGCCCGCGGAGCCCACCTGGTAGAAGCGGTCGGTGGCGCGGTCATAATGGTCCTTGAAGAAGACCAGGCTCTCCTTCGCCTTGCCCTTGTCCTTGGGGACGGGCGGCTTGCTGCCGCGCACCACCACCGCCTTCAGCTTCTTGGCGCCCATGACGGCGCCGAGGCCGCAGCGGCCGTGGAAATGCTTGAGCTGGTTCACGATGGCGGCGAACTTCACCCCGCGCTCGCCCGCGATGCCGGTCTGCAGCACGCGGATGCGCTTGTCGCCCAGCTCCTGCTCGAGGCCGTCCTGCACGTCGCCCGAGATCTTGCCCCAGTACGCGCCCGCGTCCCGGAACTCCACCTGGTCGTCCTTGATCCACAGGTAAACCGGCGCCGGCGACGCGCCGCGGATGACGACGCCGTCCCAGCCCGCCGCGCGCAGCTCCGGCCCCCACCAGCCGCCCGCCTCCGATTCGCCGAAGGCGCCCGTGAGGGGCGACTTCGCCGCCGCCGTGTAGCGGTTGCTGCCCGACAGTGACAGCCCGTTGATGACGCTCGTCATGAACACGAGCACGTTGTCGGGCCCGAGTGGATCCACGCCCGCCGGCATGTCGCGCAGCAGGATGTAGGCGGCGAGGGCGCCGCCCCCGAGGTGCTTGCGCAGCGTCGTCTCCGGGATCTCTTCAACGCGGGTCTGTCGGGTGGTGAGGTCGACGTGCAGGAGCTTTGCGGTGACGCCGGCCATATGTGCGCCTCCTCGGGGATTGACTGCTCGGGACGGACAGATCCTAATCCCAACCGCGGCCGCGTGGCCGGATTTTTCCGGGGCTACACTGCTCGCACCGGGCCACGCCACGAG
>CAYQQT010000731.1:0-2090 GCA_964419375.1 uncultured bacterium | reverse complement strand
CCATCCCGTACATGCAGCGCACGCGCGACTACTACGTTGCGCTCGGGTTCGGCAACCCCTATCGCTGGGCCCACTTCGCCGACGTGCCCTTCACGCCGCTGGCCACGCCCCTGGCGCGCGCGCGCGTGGCGCTCATCACGACGGCGGCGCCGTACCAGCCCGGCGCCGGGGACCAGGGGCCGGGCGCGCCCTACAACGCCGCCGCGAAGTTCTACAAGGTCTACTCCGACTCGACGGAGACTTTGCCCGACCTGCGCATCTCGCACGTGGGCTACGACCGCGTCCACACGGCGGCCAAGGATCCCAATACCTGGTTTCCCCTCGCGCGGCTTCAAGATTTGGTGAAGGCGGGGCGGATCGGCGCCCTCACGCCGCGCTTTTACGGCGCGCCCACGAACCGAAGCCACCGCGTGACGATAGAGACGGACGCCCCCGAGCTGCTGCGGCGGTGCCGGGAGGACGGCGCGCAGGCGGCCATCCTCGTTCCCACCTGACCGGTGTGTCACCAGACCGTGAGTCTGGTGGCGCGGCATCTGGAGGCCAACGGCGTGCCCACCGTCATCATGGGGTGCGCCAGAGACATCGTCGAGCACTGCGGTGTTCCGCGCTTGCTCTTCAGCGATTTTCCTCTCGGCAACGCGGGCGGCCGTCCCTTCGACGTCGACTCGCAGACGGCCACCCTGGAGCTGGCGCTGCGCGTGCTGGAGAGCGCGCCCGGCGCCCGCACCACGGTCCAGTCGCCGCTGCGCTGGCGTGACGACGCCGACTGGAAGCTGGATTTCTCGAATCTCGAGCGGATGACGCCCGAGCAGATCGCCGAGCGGCGCAAGGAGTTCGACGAGATCAAGGCCGTTGCCAAGGGCAAGCGCGAGCAGGCATGAGCCGGCCCTTCGCGGGCATCCGCATCCTCGACTTCACCCGCTATCTCGCTGGCCCCTACGGCACCTACCAGCTCGCGCTCCTCGGCGCCGACGTCGTGAAGATCGAGTCGCACGAGGGCGACGAAGCCCGCCACCTGCTCATCAGCAAGGAGTGGGCAGAGCGCAAGATGGCCTCGTCCTTTCTGGCGGTCAACGCCAACAAGCGCAGCATCACGCTGGACCTGCGCAAGCCGGAGGCGGTGGAGGTCGTCACGCGACTGGTGGCGGACGCCGACGTCGTGTGGGAAAACTTCCGCCCGGGCGTCATGGACAGGCTCGGGCTGGGCTACGACGCGCTGTCCGCGATCAACCCGCGGCTGATCTATTGCGCGGTCTCGGGCTTCGGTCACACGGGACCGGAGCGCACGACGGCCGCCTTCGACGGCAAGCTGCAGGCGATGTCCGGCATCATGTCGATCACGGGCGATCCCGCCGGCGGCCCCATGCGCGCCGGGTTCGCGATCTGCGACACCATCGGCGGCATGACGGCGGCCCTCGCGGTGTCGAGCGCGCTCTACCAGCGCACCCACACCGGCCGCGGCCAGTTCGTCGACGTCGCCATGCTGGACGCCGCCCTCGCGTTCATCCCCGGCCCCGTCTGCGAGTTCACGGTGGCGGGCATCGAGCAGAAGCAGATCGGCAACGGCTCCGTCAGCCGCAAGCCGACGGCGAGCCGGTTCCGCGCGGGCGACGGCTACATCGTCCTCGCCGCGCTCACGGAGGCGCAGTTCGGCCGCCTCATGCGCACGCTCGGCCGTGGCGACGCGCTGGACGATCCGCGGTTCAAGGACTGGCCGGCGCGCGTGGAGAACGAGCCCGCGCTGCGCGAGATCATCGAGGGCGCGATGGCGAGCGGCGATCCCAAGACCTGGGAGGCGCGGCTCACGGCGGCGGACGTGCCCTGCGCCTGCATCTGGAAGATCGACGAGATCGTGCAGCACCCGCAGCTTGAGCACCGCGACGTGCTGCAGACCGTCGACACGCGCTACGGCCCCATGCGCCTCGTGGGCGCCGGCTTCCGCCTCGCGCACGGCAGCCCGCGCATCGACCGGCAGCCGCCGACGCTCGGCGAGCACACCGACGAGATCCTCGCCGAAGCCGGCTACGCCCCCGCGGAGATCGAGCGCCTGCGCCGCGACGCCGTCACCGGATAGGCGGCGCCCTGCTAGC
>CAYQQT010000730.1:0-2100 GCA_964419375.1 uncultured bacterium | reverse complement strand
GCCGTGAGGAGCCGGCGCCCACCGTGGTCGCGAGCGTATCGATCCCGAGCCTGCCCGTGAGCCCGTCGTCGCCTGTCGCCGCCGCCCCGCCTGCGCCCATAGCGCGGCCGCCCGCGCCCGTTCGCCGGGCTCCGAGCGTTGCCGCCACCAGCGTCGCCACCGCCTCGCCGGCGTCGGAGACCGGCGGGGAGCGCGCGAGGACAAGCGCGCCCGATCCCACGGCGTCGGGGGCCGGCTCAGGATGCCTGAGCGTCAACGCGGTGCCCTTCGCCGCCGTGTACGTGGACGGCCAGCACGTGGGCGACACGCCGCGCGCGTGTCTTCGCATCCGGGCCGGCCGCCATCGCATCTTCTTCGAGGCGGACAGCGAGCGGAGCCCCGAGCACGTGGTCATCGTCGAAGATCAGCACACGAGCGACAGTCCGCTGCGTGTCAGCTACGACTTTCGGCTCCGCCAGTTCCTCGCCCGATGACGCGCCATCGTGCGGCTCTCGCGCTCATCTGCCTGCTTCTGACGGCCGGCTGCGCCACCTTCGAGCAGGCCGGCACGGAGGCCAACAAGGGCTTCCAGTCGCACATCGCCAAACCCGTGCTGTACAAGCTCGCGGGCGCCGATCCGGAGCTGCGCGTCAACCTCGAGCGGGGCCAGACCGAGCTGGACGCCAAGGACTACAAGGCGGCGGTGCTGTCGCTGAACCGCGCGGTGTGGGACGTCGAGCGCATCCAGAAGCGCAGCCTGCGCCTGGCCGAGCTGTCGGAGGCCTACGAGCTGCTGAGCCAGGCCTATCTCGGCCTCGGCAACGCCGGGGTGGCGGAGGAGCATCGGCGGATGGCGCGCGCGCTCGCCGACGCCGGGGGGCGCGCGCGCGCGCCCGACTCCGCGTACGTCCTCGCCCCCGCCAAGGAGGCGTACATGTCGGCCCAGTTCCCGAAAGCGGTGAAGGGGCTGCGCCAGGCGCTCGTGGACCTCGAGGACCTGCTCGATCCCGATATCCGCATCATCCAGCTCGCGGAGACGCGGTGCTATCTGGCGCTCAGCTACTTCGCCGCCCAGGAGCACGACCGCGTCGTGGACCAGATCCGCCGCCTGTGGGCCCACGATGCGTCGATGACCGCGTGCGTGCGCGACGCGCCCCCGGCCGTGCGCGTGCTCATCGCCGACGTGCAAAAGAAGAAGGGCCTGTGATCGGCGGCTGGAGCTTTCGTGACCTGTGGCGCCGGCCGCGGGCGGCGGTAACGGTGACGGCGGCGGCGGCCAGCCACATCGGCAGGGTGCGCGATCACAACGAGGACTACTTCCTCATCGTCGATCTGCTGGCGGGCGCCGCCGCCGTCCATCACGCGGAGTCCGAGCGGCGGATGGCCGAGACGGGCTGCCTGCTCGTGGTCGCGGACGGCATGGGCGGCGCGGCCGCCGGCGAAGTCGCGAGCGAGATGGCCGCCAACGTCATCTTCTCCCAGCTTGCCGAGCGCTGGCGCGACCGTCGCGCGCGCACGCCCACTCGCGTGCCGCACTATCTCGTCGACGCCATCGAGGTCGCCAACCGCGAGATCCACGCGTACGCGAGCGTCCGTCCCGAGCTGAAGGGCATGGGAACGACGGCGACGGCGGCGGCGGTACTGGACGGCCGTCTCTACGTCGGCCACGTCGGCGACAGCCGCGCCTACCTGGTGCGCGATGGCAAGGCGCGCCGCATCACGAAGGACCATTCGCTGACCCAGCATCTGCTCGACACGGGCGCGCTGACACCGGAGGCGGCCGCCACCAGCCCGCAGCGGAGCACGCTGCTGCGCGCGCTCGGCCCCGCGCAGGAGGTCGCCGTCGATTTCTCGCACGAGCGCCTGCAACCCGGGGACATCCTCGTGCTCTGCTCCGACGGGTTGTGGTCGAGCGTCGCCGAGCTGGAGATCGGCCGCATCGTCAAACAAGAGGCGCACCTCGTCGTCGCCTGCGAGCAGCTCGTGGCCCTCGCCAACGAGCGCGGCGGCCACGACAACGTCACGGTGCTGATCGCGCGCTTCGCGGTGGGCGGGCAGGTGGAGGAAGAAGCGCGCCAGAGAGGGCGTGTAAGCCGGGTCCTGTCCCCCGAGCGGTAAAGC
>CAYQQT010000729.1:0-2110 GCA_964419375.1 uncultured bacterium | reverse complement strand
CGCGGAAGTCACGCACGGCGGCCAGGCACGTGGTGGCGGCGCCGAGCGCAAGCGCGGGCGCGACGAGGGCGGGCACGGAAGGGTGGCCACGGCGCGTGCCGAGGACCACGGCGCCCGCCACCGCGCCCATGCCCAGCAACGACATGAGCAGGCCGAAGCCGCGGGCCCCCTCGTTCAGCACGTTGCGCGCGAGGAGCGGCACGAGGACATTGTAGTTGAACAAAAAGCCGCTGACGGCGAGGACGAGGCTGAGCACGAGCGCGATGTGCGGCGTGCGCACCGCATACGCGATGCCCTCACCGATGTCCTCGCGGAGCGTGCGGCCCCGGCTCGCGTGCGGCAGGCCCTCCGAGCGCACCGCGAGCAGGGCGGCGATGACGGCCACGAAGCTGAGCGCGTTGGCGAAGAAGGCGAGGGCGAGGCCCCAGTGCGCGATGATCAGACCCGCCACCGCCGGCCCCACGATGCGGGCGCCGTTGAACATTCCGGAGTTGAGGGCGATGGCGCTGCGCAGGTCGTCCTTGCCCACCATCTCCACGATGAAGGCCTGGCGCGCCGGCATGTCCACCGTGTTCGCGATGCCGTAGAGCGTCGCCATCACCGCCACGTGCCAGTACTCGACGTGGCCGTGCCAGACGAGCAGGGCAAGGAGCAGCGCCTGCACGAGGAGCACCGACTGGGTGGCGAGGATCAGCCTGCGCTTCGGCACGCGGTCGGCGAGCGCGCCCGCGAAGAACGACAGCAGGAGCATGGGCGCGAACTGCAGGGTGCCGATGAGCCCGAGCCGGAAGGGCGAGTTCGTCAGCTCGAGCACGAGCCAGGACTGCGCGACCGACTGCATCCACGTGCCCACCAGGGACACGAGCTGTCCCGCCCAGAAGAGACGAAAGTCCCGGTGCGCGAAGGCCCGGAAGCCGGGAGACAGGATCACGCCGCCATTGTATCCGGGGCGGTGGCCCGGCCCGCCGTGGCGGGACGACGGAGAGGCATCGGGCTGCGTGTATCATCCGCGTATATCAATGACGGCGGTCAGGGAGACCACAGGATGAAGGCGATCAGGGTGCACAAGACGGGCGGGCCGGAGGTGTTGCAGCTCGACGAGGTTCCGGAGCCGACGCCCGGGGAGGGGCAGGTGGTCGTGCGCGTGCACGCGGTGGGGGTCAACCCCGTCGATACGTACATCCGCGCCGGCGCCTATGCGCGCGTGCCGACGCTGCCCTACGTGCCGGGGACGGACGGCGCGGGCGTGGTGAAGGCGGTGGGGGCGGGCGTGCGCACGGTGGCGGTGGGCGATCGCGTCTACATCGCGGGCACCGCGGCAGAGACGTCGACGGGCGCCTACGCCGAGATGGCGCTGTGCAACGTGAGTCAGGTGAAGCCGCTGCCGGTCGCGATCTCGTTCGCCCAGGGCGCCGCCGTCAACGTGCCCTACGCGACCGCGTACCGGGGGCTCTTCCACAAGGCGCGCATCGTGGCCGGCGAGACCGTGCTCGTGCACGGCGCCAGCGGTGGCGTCGGCATCGCCGCCGTGCAGCTCGCGCGCGCGGTGGGACTCACCGTGATCGGCACCGCCGGCAGCGAGCGCGGCAAGAAGCTCGTGCGCGAGCAGGGCGCCCACCACGTGCTCGACCACACGGCGGCGGACTACATGACCGAGCTGGGCCGGGTGACGGACGGCCGCGGCCCCGACGTCATCATCGAGAACCTCGCCAACGTTAACCTCGCCCGCGATCTGGAAGCGGTGGCGCGCTACGGCCGCATCGTCGTCATCGGCAATCGCGGCCCCATCGAGATCAACGCGCGCCTGGCGATGATGAAGGACGCGGTGATCTACGGCCTGTCGCTCTTCAACGCCACGCCGCAGGAGCTGGCGTCGATCCACGTCGGCCTCGTGGCGGGCCTGGCCAACGGCACGCTGCGGCCGGTGGTGGGCAAGGAGCTGCCCCTCAAGGAAGCCGCCGCCGCCCATACCGCGGTGCTCGAGCGCGGCGCGTACGGCAAGATCGTGCTGCTGCCGTAGGAGCCTGTCGGAATATCGAGGAGCGCCACGGCTTTGCCGGGGTGCTGCCGAGTGCTTAGGGGCTTGGGGGGCCCTTCGAGGCCCCCCATC
>CAYQQT010000728.1:0-2111 GCA_964419375.1 uncultured bacterium | reverse complement strand
CGCTCAGCACGCAGCCGAGCGCGCCCGCGGCGCGAGCGGCGGCGGCGACGGCGGGCATCCACGGGAACAGCGCGCGGCGATACGGCTGGTGCAGACGGTCGTCGAGGGCCGTGCTCACGGCGTCGTGGCGTCCCGACTGCAGCCCGGCGAGGAGCAGCGCCACGCGCTGCACGTTGAACACCGCGTCCGCGCGCGGCACGGAGTGCGGCAGCACCGCGCGCGCCTCCGCGGTGGAGCCCGTCACTTCCGGAATGAGCGACACCCACGTGAGCGCCGGATCCACCGGTAGCGCCACCGCCGTCACCCCCTCCGCGCCCGCGCACGACACGGTCAGGCCGCCCATGATGGCGGCGGCCACGTTGTCGGGATGCCCTTCCGCGCGCGCCGCCACCGCGAGCAGCTGCTCGCGCGTGAGCGGCGAGCCGAGCAGCGCGTTGCCGGCCACGAGACCGCCCACCCACGCCGCCGCGCTCGAGCCGAGCCCGCGCGAGGGCGGGATGCGGTTGACGCAGGCCAGCTCGCACCCTTTGAAGGGACGGCCGGCGGCCTCGTACGCGAGCGCGACGCCGCGGGCCACGATGTTGTCGGCGCCGGTGGCGAACCGCCCCGTGCCCTGCCCTTCCACGCGCACCGACACCCCGTCCGCCTCCTCCGCCATCACGTCGTTGTAGAGGGCGAGCGCGAGACCGAGGGCGTCGAAGCCGGGGCCGAGGTTGGCCGAGGTCGCCGGCACGCGAACGTGGACGCGCACTACAGCCGCTGGAGGATCCACTCCGGGGTGAGCGAGATCGCCCAGGAGTTCAGGATGACGTAGTAGTTCGTGAAGACGAGCACGCCCACCACGACGAGGAGCACTCCGGCGCCGCGCTCGACCATCGGGATGAAGGGCCGGTACCGCTTGAACAGGCGCAGGAACGGCCCCAGCGCGAGCGCCGAGAGCAGGAAGGGCACGCCCAATCCGGCCGAGTACGCGATGAGCAGGCCGATGCCGCGCTGCACCGTCTCCGCGGTGCCGGCGAGAGAGAGAATGGCGCCGAGGATGGGGCCCACGCACGGCGTCCACCCGATGGCGAAGGTGACGCCGACGGCGAAGGAGCCGAGATAGCCTGCCGGCTTCTCCCGCAGCTGCCACGTCTGCGTACGCCCGAAGAAGCCGATCTTGAGGATGCCCGCGATGTAGAGACCGAAGACGACGATGAGCGCGCCGCCGATGCGCCGGATCAGGTCACGGTAGTCCAGCAGGAACTGGCCGGCGGCGCTGAACGACGCCCCCAGGGCAACGAAGACGATGGAGAACCCCAGCACGAAGGCGACCGCGTGCAGGAGCACCCGCCGTCGCGCCGCCGCCGTGAGGTCGGCGGAGAGATCGCTCACGGACATGCCGGTGATGAACGAGATGTACGACGGAAAGAGCGGCAGCACGCACGGCGACAGGAAGGAGAAGAGGCCGGCGCTGAACGCGACCGCCACTCCCAGCGAGCCGCCCATCAGCGCACCATCGCTTCCACGAGCGAGTGCGCAGCGGCATTGTCCCAGTGGCGTGGCCCGATGGCGAGGGCGGCGAGCGTGCCCTTGCGGTCGACGATGAAGCTCGAGGGCAGGGCGCGCACGCCGTACGTGTTCGCCAGCGCCATCGTGGGATCCATCGCCACGCGAAAGGTAAACCGGTGCTCGGCGAGGAACGGCTTCACCTTGCCCGCGTCGGCGTCCACGGACACCGCCACCATCTCGAAGCCGGCGTCCTTGTGCTGCCGGTAGAGGCGCTCCATGGCCGGCATCTCCTGCAGACACGGCGGACACCACGTCGCCCAGAAGTTGATCAGGACCACCTTGCCGCGGTGCTCGCTGAGCTTGAACGTCGCCGCCGCCGGCGTGGGCAGCGTGAAGTCGTCCGCGATCTTCTGCCGCGCGGGCTTGATGAGGTCGAGCCGCTTGATCGCCTCCTCAAGATCGTAGACACGCCCCACGCGCGGCCGCGCATTCGAAGGTCGAGGCGCGTCCCGGCTTTCCCGCGACGCGTCCGGAGGTCGAGGCACGTCCCGGGTTTCCCGGGACGCGTCCGAGCGTTCGGGGGGCTTGGGGGGCCCTTCGAGGCCCCCCATGTTAGGTAT
>CAYQQT010000727.1:0-2113 GCA_964419375.1 uncultured bacterium | reverse complement strand
CGGCGCACGGCCAGGCCTTCCTGCACATGGATGACCTGGTGGACGCCATCGAGCGGGTAGTGGAGCGCCGCGCAGCGCTGTCACCGGAGCTCGCTATCCTGCTCGGCGAACCCGAGGCGCTTAGTTACGACGAACTGCAGCACACCATCGCCCGCCTGATCCGCGGCACCAGCAAGGAGACCATCACGATCCCCTCCGTGCTGGCGCCCTTCGCGAAGGCGGGCGCCTGGGTGCTGGACCACGTCCCGGGACAGGAGGGGTTCATCAAGCCGTGGATGATCGACCGCGCGAACGACCACTACGCGCTCGACATCACGCGCGCGCGAACGGTGCTCGGGTGGGAGCCGAAGCGCTCGCTCCGCGAGACGCTGCCTAAGATGATCGAGGCGCTCAAAGCGGACCCGCTCGGCTGGTACCGCGAGAACGACCTCAAGCCTCCGGCGAAACTCGAGAAGCAGGGCGCCGAGGCGAAGGCACAGGCGACGGACGTGCCGCAGCGGAAGGCGGTGCCGGTGCCGGTGCCGGTGCCGGCCGGGAACGCTACCAAGCCGCCCGAAGGGGCAAGCGTCGTGCGCCCCGAGTCGCCGAACCACGCCGGCCACGCGCCGTCGCACCCGCACGATCACGCTGCCATGGCGGCTGGCGTCGGAATGCAGCCGCAGAAGCCCTCAGCCGCAGCTCCCGTCAATGCGACGATGGCGATGGCGCATGGCCAGGGAGCCCCGTGGCCGCACTTCGCCAACATGACGTTGGGCCTGTGGCTCATCACCAGCGCATTCGCGCTCGGGTACCGCAGCACGGCGCTCCAGGTGAGCGGCGTCGCGAGCGGCACGCTCGTCATCCTGCTCGCCGCGCTCTCGCTCTCGCAGCGTCCGTTCTGGAAACTGTGGGCGCCGTGGGCGAACTCGCTGGTCGGCCTGTGGTTGCTCTTCGCCCCCCTCGTCTTCTGGGCGCCCGAGGCCGCCGTTTACGCCAACGACACGCTCGTCGGCGCGCTGGTCGTCGTGTTCGCCATCCTGGCGCCGGGGATGCCGAAGGCACCGGGGATGAGCATGGAGCCGGGCCCGGACGTTCCGCCCGGCTGGTCATACAACCCGTCGAGCTGGCCGCAGCGGGCGGTCATCATCGCGCTCGCGCTTCTGGGTTTTTTCCTCTCGCGGCAGATGGCGGCTTTTCAGCTACAGCACGTCGCCACGCTCACCGACCCATTCTTCGGACTTGGCACCGAGCGCGTGTTGACGTCCACCGTCTCACGCGCCTTCCCCATCCCCGACGCGGGACTCGGCGCCGTTGCGTACATGGTCGAGTTCCTAATGGGCTTCATGGGCGACAAGCGGCGGTGGCGGACGATGCCATGGATGGTCACGTTCTTCGGCATCCTCGTCGTGCCGCTCGGCATTGTCAGCATCACGCTGATCATCCTGCAACCGCTCGCGGTCGGGTCGTGGTGCACGCCATGCCTCATCGCCGCGGTCGCGATGGTGATCATGATTGCGCTGACGCTCGACGAGGTCGTGGCAATGGGCCAGTTCCTCGTGCAGGCGCGGCGTGAGGGCCAGCCGTTCTGGCGCACGTTCTGGCTGGGCGGTACGCTGCACGAGACGCCCGACACCCGTGCCGTCCGCCCGGACGTGGTGAGCGCCAAGGCCATGGTCTGGGGAGTGGCCCTGCCCTGGAGCCTGCTCCTGAGCGTGGCCGTCGGCGTGGGGCTCATGTTCACACCCTCGGTGCTCGGGAGCGCCGGCTCGGCCGCCCACAGCGACCACCTCTTCGGCGCCCTGATCGTGACCGTCGCGGTGATCGCGCTGGCCGACGTGGGCCGCGCGACGCGCTTCGTCAACATCGTCTTCGGCGCCTGGGTGATCGCGGCCCCGTGGATCCTGGGCGGAGCCACGACTGCCTCGAGGTGGAGTGGCGTGATTGCCGGTGTGCTGGTGATCCTTCTCAGCCTGCCGCGAGGACCGGTGGGCGAGCGCTACGGGACATGGCAGCGGTACATCCGGTGAGTCACGATGCGACGCCAGTGAAGGCGATTTGAGCCACCGAGAGCCAACTACCGACGCCGACCTGGAAAAGCTCCAGCACGAATCGTTCAACTATTTCCTGTATGAGA
>CAYQQT010000726.1:0-2114 GCA_964419375.1 uncultured bacterium | reverse complement strand
GCTCGGTGTCCCCCGCGCCGCGCGGGCGGTGGGCGCGGCGATGCGCAACTGCCCGGCCGGAGTGCCGTGGCATCGCGTGGTGAACGCGCGCGGGGCCATCAGCCCGCGGCGGCGCATGAGCGGAATGGTGACGCAGCGAATCCGGCTCGAGCAGGAGGGCGTGCCACTGCGGGGTGGCCGCGTGGCGCTCGGTCGATGCCGCTGGCAAACGCGAAAGGAAGCCTGAGATGCAGCTGGCGCTGAACCTGAACTACTCCGGAGCCTCCATCGCCATCGACATGGACAAGATCCTGGAAGCCGAGCGCCTCGGCTACGGCTCCGTGTGGACGGCGGAAGCGTACGGCTCCGACGCGGTGACGCCCGCCGCGTGGATCGCCGCCCGCACCACCAAGATCCACGTGGGCACCGGCATCATGCAGATCGCCGGCCGCACCCCCGCGATGACGGCGATGACGGCGATGACGCTCGACATGCTCTCCGGCGGCCGCTTTCGCCTCGGCCTCGGCGTGTCGGGCCCGCAGGTGGTGGAAGGCTGGCACGGCCAGGCCTTTGGCAAGCCGCTCGCCAAGACACGCGAGTACGTCGAGATCGTGCGCACCATCCTCAGGCGCGAAAAGCCTCTGGAGTTCCGCGGGGAGTACTACCAGATCCCGTACGCTGGGCCCGACGCCACCGGCCTCGGCAAGCCGCTGCGCTCCATCGTCCACGGCCGCCCTACGATGCCTATCTATATCGCCGCCGTGGGGCCGAAGAACGTCGCGCTCGCCGCCGAGATCGCCGACGGCTGGATTCCCGTCTTCTTCTCGGCGCGCCGCATGAGCATGTTCCGCGGGTGGCTCGACGAGGGCTTCGCGCGGGCGGCCGGCAAGAATCGCGGCGCCTTCGACATCATGCCGATGGTGAGCGTGGTGGTGGGCGACGACGTGCGGGCATGCCGGGCGGTGGTCAAGCCCCGCATCGCGCTCTACGTGGGCGGCATGGGCGCGAGGGGCCGGAACTTCTACAACGACGTCGCGCGCCGGTACGGGTACGACGAGGCGGCGAAGAACATCCAGGACCTCTATCTGACCGGCAAGAAGGCGGAGGCGGAGGCGGCGGTGCCGGACGCCCTCGTGGACGAAGTGGCGCTCTGCGGCCCGCGCGAGCGCATCCGCGAGAGCCTCGCGGAGTGGAAGGCCTCCGGCGTCACCACCATGATGGTCGCCGGCGACACCACCGCCATCCGCACCGTCGCCGAGGTCATGTGAACCAATCAACGACACAATGAGGAGAACCGCATGAAGCTCGAAGGCCGTGTCGTCGTCATTACAGGGGCGGGCTCGGGCATCGGCGCCGCCTCCGCGCTCGCCATGGCGCGCGAGGGCGCGCGCGTGCTCGTGGCCGACATCAACGAGGCCGCCGCGAAGTCCACGGTGGAGCAGGTCGAGAAGGCGGGCGGGCAGGCGATGGCCTTCCGCGCCGACGTCACGCGCGCGGCGGACAACCAGGCGATGGTGCAGCAGGCGCAGGCGACCTGGGGCCGCCTCGACGTGTTCTTCGCCAACGCGGGTGTGCCGCAGTCGCCCACGGAGGTCCAGGACGTGGACGAAAAGGTCTTCGACCACATCATGGCGGTGAACGTCAAAGGTGTCTGGCTCGGGGCCAAGTACGCGCTCGCCGTGATGAAGGCACAGAGGCGCGGCGTCTTCCTGATCACCGCCTCCACCTCCGCCATCCGGCCGCGTCCCGGCGTGCAGGCGTATTCGGCCTCCAAGGGCGCGGTGGTGACGCTCGCGAAGAGCCTCGCGCTGGAATCGGCGCCCTTCGGCGTGCGCGTCGTCTCCATCGCGCCCGTCGCCACGGAGACGCCGATGCTGCCCGCGTTCATGGGCAAGAAGGTCGTGGACGAGGAGGGCCTCAAGCGCTACCGCGCCACCGTGCCGCTGGGGCGGCTCAATCAGCCCGAGGATCTCGCGCGCACGGCCGTGTTCCTCGCCAGCGACGACGCCGCCATGATCACCGGCACCTGCATCGAGGTCGACGGCGGACGATGCATATAGCCTGGATTATTCATGAGCGCCGCGCGCGCCGTCGGCGGGTCCTGTCGCCGGCGGGTCGCCCTTCGGGGTGCGAGG